>JAAZDU010000168.1 GCA_012512665.1 Bacillota bacterium
GGAGATTGTGCAGCTGTAAAAGGCTTGATCTCGTCATTAAAAGGTTGCCGAAGAGGAAAAGGAAAAAAACTAATCCTGCCAGCAGGCGAAGCAGCCAGCGATATGTAAAAAAGGTCCAGAAAACTGAGCTAAAACCTAGATTGTCAAACCACAGCAGATCCAGGTAAAAGCCAGCCCCCACCCATAAAATAATAAAAGCCACCACAAGGCCCAAAATTACCTTGCGCAACTTGACATCACCCCTCACTGCATGCCGGCAAATTAGGGCGTGGGAGTTTTTGGTTAAGCCGCCTTACCAAGGTAACCCTTTTCTCAGTAGACAGTAATGTAGCTGGCAATGTTTTCTAGGGTCTTGGCACCGATGCCCTTTACCTGCGTTAAGTCCCGTATGTCCTTGAAGGGACCGTTTTCTTCCCTGTATTTAATAATATCCTCGGCCTTGACAGGGCCGATACCAGGAAGGCTCTCCAGCTCTTCTTTGCTGGCACGGTTGATGTTTATCAGACCCCCACTCATGCCGCTTTGAGAAGCAGCATTATTTTCTGCCTCTTCAATATCATGAGGTACTATAAGCTGCTGCCCATCATAAAGCGGTTGTGCCAGGTTAATATACTCCAGCAACTCTTCCTGTAAAACCCCGCCCGCCATTTCAATGACTTCAAACACTCGCGATCCCTCGGGTAACTGGTACACTCCCGGCTTATGGACTCCACCCACAACATGGACAAATATCATATCTTCTTCTTCAGCACTGTCCTGTGCAATAAATTCCACACCCGCGTAATCTCCAGCATGATCAGCTTGGGGAGCATCAGCTTCCTGAGGAGGATCGGGCAAAGTAAAGCGGAGGACAAGGCCTACTACTATAAGCAAACCCACAACGAGGAGCAACTTTTGCTCTCTAGGAGTAAGTTTCCACATAGTGAGCCTCCAACTGAAGAAGTACAAAAATAACCGAGCTTTCCTCTTCGACAAAATAGAGGTAAATCCTGCTGCAGACGGGAAAAACTAAAAACGTTCCCAACTTGTTCCTTACTTATACCTAACGTGCCACTATATTTACCAGCCTGCCTGGAACAACTATCACCTTAACAATTTTTTTGCCCTGCAGCTGGCGCGAAATTTTTTCATCTGAAAGCGCGGCTTCCTTTAGGCTTTCCTGGCTGATATCTACTGGCACTACTACTTTGCCCCTTACCTTGCCATTTATCTGCACTGCAATCTCCTGTTCTGCCACTTGGAGCGCTTTTGCATCATAGGAAGGCCAGGCCTGTAGATGCACGCTGCCGGTATAACCTAGCTGATGCCAGAGTTCTTCAGCTAAGTGCGGGGCAAAAGGAGCCAGAAGTAGTATGAGCTTCTCCAAAGCGTCTTCCCAGACCTCTTTATTTATAGGCTTGCTCCCTTTTTCCTTAAGATAGTTGTAAAGGGCGTTGACCAGTTCCATGATGCTGCTGATAGCTGTATTAAAGTTAAATCTCTCCTCAATATCAGAAGTAACTTTGTATATTGAGTAGTGAACACTGCGCAGCAATTCTTTTTCTGCAGCACCCTGATGTAGCCCTGACTGCACATTATATTCTCCAGCTTTGTAAGACTGTACCAGGCGCCATACTCTCTTTAAAAAGCGGTGGCAGCCCTCTACACCCCTATCGCTCCAATCCAGGTCTTTTTCTGGGGGAGCGGCAAAAAGGATAAAAAACCTGCCCGTGTCAGCCCCGTAGCGCTCAATGATTTCATCGGGGGAGACAACGTTGCCTTTGGATTTAGACATCTTTGCCCCATCTTTATAGACCATGCCCTGGGCTAAAAGCCTTTGGAAAGGCTCCTGCACGGACAGGAGGCCGGCATCATAAAGAACCTTGGTAAAAAAGCGAGAGTAAAGAAGATGGAGCACAGCATGCTCAATGCCCCCTATATATTGGTCTACAGGCATCCAGTAATCAGCCTTATCCTTGCTAAAAGGGCTGTTGTTATTAAAAGGATCGCAATAACGCAAAAAGTACCAGGAGGAACAGATAAAAGTGTCCATGGTATCGGTTTCCCTCCTTGCTTTTGCCCCACATGCGGGACAGGCAGCTTCACTAAAGGAAGGGTGCTCTGCCAGAGGAGAAGAAGAACCTCCCTTAAAATCAACATCCAGGGGAAGCAAAACAGGCAAATCCTCTTTTGGAACAGGTTTGATACCACACTCTGGGCAGTAGATAATTGGGATAGGAGCTCCCCAGTAGCGCTGTCGCGAGATAAGCCAGTCCCTTAAGCGGTAGGTTACCTTAAAACAACCTTTGCCCTGTTTATTGAGGGCATCGGTGATTGCCTTGCCGCCCTCTTCGCTGCTCATCCCGTCAAAAGGCCCGGAATTGATCATTACCCCGTATTCCTCGTAAGCTTCTTCTAAGAGGGAGGGAAGTTGACCATCAACAGGCTTAATGACTGCTTTTATGGGCAAATCGTACTTACGGGCAAACATAAAATCTCTTTGGTCGTGAGCAGGCACTCCCATAACTGCTCCCGTCCCGTAGCTTAAAAGCACATAGTTGCCAACCAGGATGGGCACCTCTTCGCCGTTTATGGGGTTAACAGCATAGGCCCCCGTAAAAATACCCTCCTTCTCCGTCTCTGCAGATGTGCGCTCAACTTCACCTATGCGCCTTACCCTGCTCACAAACTCCTTTATTTTTTCTTCCCTCTCCGTCCCCTGCACCAGCTGTAAAGTAAGGGGATGCTCGGGTGCCAGCACCAGGTAGGTAACACCGTAAAGAGTGTCGGGCCGGGTGGTAAAAACCTTTATTTGATGTTCTGTTCCTTTGACCTCAAAAGTAATCTCTGAACCTACGCTCTTTCCAATCCAGTTGCGCTGCATAATTTTGACGCGCTCCGGCCAGCCTTCCAGCAAATCCAGATCGGCCAGCAGCCTTTCGGCATAATCGGTAATCTTTAAAAACCACTGCTCGAGTTCTTTCGTCTGCACTTCGCTGCCACAGCGCCAGCACCCACCGTTCTCCACCTGCTCGTTGGCCAAAACCGTCCGGCAGGAAGGGCACCAGTTGACAGCGGCTTTCTTTTTGTAAGCCAGACCCCTTTCATAAAAGAGCAGGAAAAGCCACTGAGTCCAACGGTAGTAATCGGGGTGGCAGGTAGTTACCTCCCTCTGCCAGTCGTAACTCAACCCCAGCGCTTTTTGCTGTTTTTTCATAGCTTCTATGTTAGTTGCCGTCCATTCTGCGGGGTTTATACCGTGGCTGATAGCGGCGTTTTCCGCCGGGAGCCCAAAAGCATCCCAGCCCATGGGGTGCAGCACATTGTAGCCTTTCATCCTGAGGAAGCGGGCTAAAACATCGCCAATTGAATACACTCTCATATGGCCCATATGCAATCTGCCAGAAGGGTAAGGGAACATCTCCAAAACATAGTATTTCTTTTTAGCAGGCTCCTCACCTGTAAGATAAAAATTGTTCTCTTCCCAAAATTTTTGCCAGCGGGGCTCAATTTCCCCCGGGTTGTATTCTTGCATTAATTTAACTCCTCCTACAACAAGAGTAAGTTTAAGCGGCTGTCAGCCAAAAAACGCATATAAAGCAAAAACTCGCCACCAGCCTGACCGACCAGAGACGAGATACTGAGCAAGGTTATAAGTGGTGGAGCTGGTGGGACTTGAACCCACGACCTCTTCCATGCCAAGGAAGCGCGCTCCCCCTGCGCCACAGCCCCACATTCTTTTAACCGGGAGCACCGGCCCGGCTTTTTTGTCCTGACAAAGGCATGTAACATCCTATATTATAGACACAATAGCTCCACTTGTCAACCTGTCAGCGCAAAAGATCGCAAAATAAGGCAAAATTTAAGTGCCTGCCCATAAACTAAAGGGAGGCACTTTTCTAAATAGTATTTCTTGGGTGCTAAAAGCTAATCGTCCAGAGAAATAGCTTCCTCGGGGCACTCATCTACGCAGGCACCACATTCAGTACATTCCTCCGGATCAACACTGGCTACATCGTCTACCGTAATAGCTTCAACTGGACATACATCGGCACAAGAACCGCAGCCTGTGCACTTTTCCTTATCAACTTTTGCTGCCACTTAATATACCTCCCCCATAATAATTTAACCTTAAGTAATTAAAACACATTTAGGAATAATCGTCAATAACCTTATTGTAATGGTTTTCCCGTATTTAACATTTTGCATAAAAACTCTTTATGATAAAATAAAGTGACACAATAAAATAAGTAAACGCGCTGCTGCATCTACGGGAGGTAGGGCAATTGCATCTACTGCTGTTATCTCTTTTTTTATTGCTGCCTGGTTTTCCGCCCTTCTACCTTGGCTTTTTGTCCTGGTTCGGACTGCTACCTCTTCTGCTTTACTGCCAAAAAGTAACCCCACGCCAGGCCTGGTGGGGCGGTCTTATATTTGGTTTCCTTTTCCATCTGGCCATACATCACTACCTTTACACTTCTTTTCGCTTTGTGCTATCCTCCTGGTTCAGCCTCATCGTCCTGGCAGGAATGTGTTTTGTGCTCGCACTGTATATGGGTTTGTTTTCCCTCTTTGTATCTTATAGCTATCGCAAATTTCCCAGCGCGCTGTACCTCCTGTCTGTCCCTGCAGCCTGGGTCATACTGGAATATGTCCGTTCCCTCGGCCTTCTGGGTCATACAGGGGGGTTTTTAGGTTACACGCAGATTCCCAACCTTTTTCTGCTGCAGCCCGCAGCTGTTTACGGCATCTGGGGGATCTCCTTCCTCATGGTTCTTTTTCAAACTTTACTTCTTCACTGGTGGCAATATAAAAAAGGAACAGCGCTATACAGGCCAATCGGAGCCACTCTCTTCTTTCTCTTCTTTCTAGCAATCGGCCTTCTTTTACCTGAAACTTTCCCCGTAGAAAAAGAAAGTGAAAACTATAAAATACTCCTGGTGCAAGGGAATATAGCC
>JAAZDU010000169.1 GCA_012512665.1 Bacillota bacterium
AGCTAGCTTCGCTGCATCTTTTTCTAAATTTTTTATACCGATATAAAAGCATATACCTGTTAAAAGGGCTGAAAAAAAGTCTGCAAAGGGCGCTGCATACAAGATACCATCGATACCCCAAAATTTTGGGAAGATAATAACCGCCGGGATAAGAAAAATTACCTGTCTGGTGAGGGTTAAAAACATAGCCGAGAGAGACCTGCCGATAGCCTGAAAATAATTGGAGGCTATTATCTGGAAACCAACAACGGGCAGGCATAAAGACCATTTAATGAGCGCATCACTGGCAAATTCCACCAGCACAGCTTCGCGGTTGAATAGAGATACCATCTGCACCGGGAATAGCCTGGTTGCAAAGTATCCGATTACCACAATAACAGTAGAAGTTATAATAGCAAGGCTGGTGGCAGCTTTTACCCTCTCAAATTTTCTTGCTCCAAAATTGAAGCTTATAATAGGCTGAACCCCTTGCTTTATACCAATGATAGGCATGATGAGAATGGTCATGAGGCTGTGTATGATTCCCATCCCAGAGACAGCTATATCGCCTCCATAAAAAATGAGGCCCTTGTTTAGTATGACATTTAAAAGGCTACTGGCCAGTTGCAGGGCAAAACCTGGTATCCCCAGAGAAGTAATCTTGGAGGCAACCCGAAGATCTAGCTTCAAATATTTAGGCCTTAGTTTATTGTGGCTGCTGCGCCCCAGAAAATACGCCACTACCCAGGTAGCGGAAACACCTTGGGCTAAAATAGTGGCCAGGGCAGCCCCCATCATGCCCATGTCCAGAACAAATATAAACAATGGATCTAAAAGTATATTTAAACCTGCACCTATGAACATAGTCATCATCGCTATCTTGGGGTTGCCGTCAGCGCGTATAAAGTTATTCATGCCCATGCTTACCACTTGAAAAACAGCGCCGAAGAAAATTACCCTCATATATTCCATGGAATAAGGCAATACCGCTTCACTGGCCCCAAAAAAGGATAAAAGGGGCCTTAAAAAAACCTGGCCCAAAACCATAAAAACAATGCCTGCTAAAACCAATAAACTAAGTGCGTTGCCCAGCGCCAGCTCCGCTTCTTCTTCTTTTTCTTCCCCAAGCCTAATAGAAAATAAAGTGGCTCCACCTATACCAAATAAAATGCCAATGGCCATCAGGATGATCATAATAGGGAAACCTATAGTGATTCCCGCTAAACCGTTATAGCCCACACCGTTTCCGATAAAGATTCTATCGACCACATTGTATAAGGAGTTCACTAACATGCCTACAGTAGCGGGCACAGAATATTTCACCAGCAGATTTGATACTTTTTCTTCCCCCAGAGGATTCGCGCGTTCCATCATAGCTCCTCCCATACCTTTTTTAAATTGCTGCGCTCCACCTTCTCTGCCATCTTTTCCAGAACAGTGAGGACCTTTTCCATGGCTTCTTCATCAATACCCTCGGACAAAAATTCGCTCCAGCGCCTGACCCTCAGTCTTATCTCTTCCCGGCAGCGCTTTGCTTTTTCTGTAAGGTATATTCTATTGCACCTCTTATCGCTATCATCCTTATGCTTTCTGACATAACCCTTTTCCTCCAGCGATTTTATGGCTCGCGCCGTTGCAGATTTATCTATATACAGGTACGATGACAATTCATCCTGCGTAACCCCCTCCTGCCCGTATAAATAGAGCAAGAAGGCGTATTCCGCCGAAGTTATATTGTATTCATTTAAAGAATAGTTGATATACACCTGCGCATGCCGATGTAAAATAGATACCATGCGTCCAATACTTTTCTTCAAAGCTCCTCCTCCTTAGTTGACTTAGCAACTATTATAAATCTTTTAAACTTGATAAGTCAATTGCTTTTTTAGTAAAGTTATATTTATAAAAACCTTGCTGAGGGGTATAGGCTGTATAAAATATGTTATAATTATTTTGCCTGTTGATGATCTAGGCCAAACAGGCAGGCAATTTCCATATAATAAACACACCAAATAACATAAAAAATAACCTGGGAACAACAATAGGGGGGCTCTTCATGAACAGGCCGGAAACTGTTTTTTTAGCCGCTGCCCTGCTTTTTATCCTTCCTGCAGCAGCTGCGGCCAACGCGGGCCCTACCTATTGGCCAGGCCACCCTTCCGCCACTATCATGTCAGTTGATGCTCATTCTCCTATCAGCGTGGAAAGGGAAGATCTTATCTTCGATTTTTCTGAACAAATTGACTCCGATTACACTTTAGGCGGCAGGGTTACAGCCAGTTATGAAATGCTAAACCCCACCAACCGGCCCCAGCAGGTGCAGATGGCCTTTCCCTTTGTGGGAAGGCTGGGTGATCTCCCCTCCGTAGAGATCGAGATAACTGCCGACGGCAAGACTGTTCCCTATGAGATCTATCCTGGAGATGTGGTAAACAACTACGGTCATCCGGGGGTAAAGGCAAAGGAAGCCGGCTTTGCTTTTGCTAACATCGTCAATACCATAACTGAGGATCTATATGAGGCGCAAAACTTTGCCGCCGATGAAAAGGGTAAGCTTTATACCCTGAAGGTAAGGCCAACTGGAGCAGAGAGAATCAATTTCGCAGTTGATTTTGCTTTTGACAGCGCCCAAACAAAAATCCTGTCCAGCGGTTTTGACCGCTATGAGCGCAATGAGTCAGAAACAAGAATCGCTGCCTGGTGCTATGAGCCAAAAACATTGGAATTACTTGTTTTAGGCAATGATATTGCTCTAAACACAAGCGCTTACGCCGACGGTGAGCTTGGAGAAAAAACAAATTTATATAGCTGCCAGATCTTGTCAGAAGAGGTGGCATTTAAACCATATTTCATGAATTATATTAAAAACCACACCTCTGCAGCTAGCGGCATGATTTCCGATAGCCAATTATATAACCTCTATGCCAAATCCCTGGATAAAAGCTTTACACAAAATATGGGCTTCAGCTGCGAGCACGACCTTACCGGGCAGGAACATTACCGTCGGATCATAACCCTCGTCTACCAGGTTGATTTCCCCGCCCACAGCCAGAAGGAAGTAAGCGTCAGTTACCATACCCTTGGCACCATGGATATGACCAAAACTGCCTCCCCTCTTTATACCTTCGACTACATTTTAAACCCCGCTCAAAACTGGAGCAGCTTCAACAATCTACATATTGAGATCATCACCCCTGCGCGGGCACCGTATATTGTCGACAGCAATATAGACTTTGCTAAAAAGCCGGGCAGCAATACTTACACGGCAACCCTGGCAGATCTACCACAGGCTGACCTCTTTTTTACCCTTTATAGCAAAGAGAAAATTACCTTGCTGGATAGGCTCCAGGGCAAGTTTATAAGAAACCTGGGCTATTTAGCCCCCCTGCTGCTGGGCACAGCTGCCATTTTAATTATATCTGTGCTTTTCGCCTCCAGGCTGGTTTCATGGACGAAAAAATCACTTTAATATCTCAGATGGAGAATTAGACTTGCCAGCAGGTTTTGTATTATATTATTATAGGTTGCAAAATTTAACAGCATAAATAGGCATTTGAAAAAGGGATTGTAAAATGGATATAATGGAAATCAATTTTACAATAAAAAGTGAATTGTATGATATTCCTGCTGTATTTTGTCAGCCAGATACCGATGGATTGCTTCCTGCTGTTATCCTATGTCACGGGACGGCTTCCTGCAAAAATGAAGTTGGCAATTTATTTATACACCTGGCAAGATCCCTTGCAGAAAAAGGGATTGCTTCCATTCGCTTTGATTTTGCTGGTTGCGGTGAGAGCACTGCAAGGCAGCAAGATTTTACATTTTACAGAGAAGTTGACGATACGGAAAAGGTCTACGTCTATCTCTGCCAGCACGAAAAAGTCGATGCAGGCAGAATCGGTATCTTAGGCTTTAGCCAGGGCGCGCGCGTCATGGCAGAATTTTTAGGAAGACACCCCAAGGAGATCAAGACAGCAGTCAGTTGGTCCGGGGCCTGCCACAACGGTATTGGCGTTTTTGTGGGTTGGTTCAAGTACTACGATGAAGCATGTAACAAAGGTTATGCCCAGATACCAATCCCCTGGCGCAGCCATTTAGACTTAATACTGCCTAAAAAATGGTTTGATGAAATTCGAGATTCTTCACCGCTGGACAGCCTCTCTCAATATGAAGGGGCGATGCTGGCGGTATCCGGCACGAAGGATATCCTGGTGCCCTACGCACATGCCAGGGAAATTGCCCAGGCCTGCAGGAAAAGCAGACTTGCCGAAGCACTCATCATCGAGCAAGCGGATCATACTTTTAATGTCCTGGAAAAGGACAAATCAATTGCGGAGAAAGTGGTGGGCCATACTGCCAGCTGGATAGCAAAAACTATCTAACAAGTAAATGCCAGATTGCAATTTGATATATAACTTTAAATTATAGGCAAAATAAAGGATACTGCAGTTGCGCAGTATCCTTTATTTTTAAGGTCTACTAAACTTATGAAGGAAGCTGGTAAAATGACTAACAAAAATGCTGTGCCCAACAGATTGATAAGGGAGAAATCCCCCTATCTTCTCCAGCATGCCTACAATCCCGTGCACTGGTACCCCTGGGGCAAAGAAGCCTTCGACAAGGCTCAAGCTTTGGATAGGCCTATCTTTTTAAGCATCGGCTATTCCAGCTGCCACTGGTGTCATGTCATGGCCCGGGAAAGTTTTGAGGATGAAGAAGTAGCGGCCATACTCAACAAGCATTTTATATCTATCAAGGTTGACCGCGAAGAAAGGCCGGATATTGATCATATCTATATGGAGGTCTGCCAGGCCATGACCGGCCGGGGTGGCTGGCCGCTGACCATTATTATGGATGCCCACAAAAAACCATTTTTTGCCGGCACCTACTTTCCCAAAAAGAGCAAAATGGGCCTGCCGGGGCTGATAGAGATCCTGAAGCAGACCCTGTCCTGGTGGCAAAGCAGGCGGGATGATTTATTGGAATCCGGTAACAGGATTATAGAGGCACTTCGTCGGTCATCTCCCCGGGAAAGCGGGAAGGATGCCCCTCCTGCAAAGGAAACTTTGCCCTATGCAGCGCGGCAACTGGAAGAAGTGTATGACAGCGCACATGGAGGACTGGGCAAGAGGCCAAAATTCCCCACAGCCACTGCCTTCCTTTACCTCTTGCGCTGGCATCACTATTCAGGAGAAGAAAGCGCGCTGGAGATGGTTGCACAGACATTGCACAGCATGCGCAGGGGCGGCATTTACGACCAGCTGGGCTTTGGCTTCCACCGCTACGCCGTGGATCGGCGCTGGCTTGTCCCCCATTTCGAGAAGATGCTCTATGACCAGGCCCTTCTTTGCCGGCTCTATGCGGAAAGCTTCCAGCTAACAGGGGAGCCCCTCTGGCAGCAGACGGTAGAAGAAATTATTACCTATGTCCTGCGCGATCTGTCTTCTCCCGAAGGCGTTTTCTATGCCGCCGAAAATGCAGAGAGTGAGGGCGTAGAAGGTAAATTTTACATTTGGCACCAAGAAGAGATTGAAAGTGTACTGCCTGCCGAGCAGGCAAAGCTCTTCCAAGAGTACTACGGTGTAACAGCAAAAGGCAATTTTGAAGATAATACTTCAATTTTACATCTCCCCCATGAGCTGAGCGATTTTGCCGGGGAGAAAAAGCTTGCGCCGGCCAAATTGCTCGGCATGCTGGAGGACTGCCGCCAAAAACTTTTGGCTGTTCGTCAACAAAGAGTTAGGCCCTCCCGGGACGAAAAAATACTTACTTCCTGGAACGGGCTGATGATCAGCGCACTGGTCAAGGCTTACCAGGCACTGAAAAACAGCAGTTACAAAGAGCGGGCTATCAGGGCGGCCGACTTTTTCCTCAAGGCGTCAGCCGGCAACAAGGGCAGCCTTTTTCACAGCTATATTGACGGCTCTGCAACTTCTCCGGGCTTCCTGGATGATTATGCCTTTTTTACAGCAGCCCTGCTGGACCTGTACGAGGCCACTTTCCAGGCCCGCTTTTTACAAAAAGCGCTGGAGCTTGCCCATAAAACCAAAGAACTGTTCTGGGACGAAGCTAACAGCGGCTTCTATTATTCACCAAGGGGGGCAGAACCCCTTCCCTTAAACCCCAAAGAAGCCCTTGACGCCTCCCTCCCCTCGGGAACTGCTGTCGCCACCCTCAATATGCTGCGGCTGGGGCAAATGCTCAGGCAAGAAAACTTAAGGGAAAGCGCAGGAAAAATATTCAAGCTTTACGGCAGCAGCATGAGAAATAACGCGGTTTATGCCGGCTCGCTGCTGTCAGCATTTCTTTTTTATTCTGCTCCCGTAGAGGAGTTTATCATTGTAGGAAAAGCTCAAAGCACTGTTACCAAAAAGTTCCTTAAAATTATTAAAAGTAAATTTCTACCACACAAAACAGTCCTTTTCATCCCCTGCGGTGAAGAACATGACAGGCAGATCCTGCAAAGCATAGCCCCCTGGATCAACCGGTATCCACCCCTAAAAGAGGAAGCTGCCGTATATCTCTGCCGGAATTATACCTGCCTTGAACCCATTGCTGATCCGGAACAGCTGGAAGAAATACTTGCTCCCGCTACAGCTCCCTGACAGCCTTTTCTAATTTTTGCAGGGCTGTTTTTAAGAGGGATCTGGGGCAGGCAATGTTAATCCTCTCAAAACCTTCACCGCCGCTGCCGAAAATGTATCCTTCGTTCAAGGCCAGGCCGACCTTCGTGCGCATAAAGTTCTCCAGCTCCGCCGCTGTCATGCCCAGCTCCCGGCAGTCCAGCCAAACCAGGTATGTGCCCTCGGGGCGGATTACTTTCAGCGGAGGAATTTTTTCTTCTATGTAGTTGGTCAGAAATTCCAGATTGCCTTCCAGGTAAGAGAGCAGGGCCTCCAACCAGGGCTCACCATATGTATAAGCCGCTTCCAGGGCCTCCAGGCCAAAAATATTAGGCCTGCTAAAGCCAATGCTTTCCAGAGCAGCCTTGAATATTTTTCTTAAAAGGGCGTCGGGTATAATCGTATTGGAGGTTTGCAGGCCCGCCAGGTTAAAAGTTTTGCTCGGCGCAGTTAAAACAATACAATTTGTAGAAATTTCCCGGGAAATAATCGGAAAAGGGACGTGCCTGAAATTTTTGTAAACCAGGTCGGCATGAATTTCATCGGAAACAACCAGAATATCATATTTCAGGCATATTTCAGCAAGCTCAACCAGCTCCTCCCTGCGCCAGACCCTGCCAACGGGATTATGCGGGCTGCACAAAATAAGCATCCTGGTCCTGTCATCAATCTTCTTTTCCAGGTCGTTAAAGTCCATATGGTATCTTCCGCCCTCTAACTTTAAAGGGTTCTGCAGCACATGGCAGCCGTTATTTCTAATAGCTTTATAAAAGGGGTGGTAAACAGGTGGCTGGATTATAACCTTATCGCCGGGGTTTGTAAAAGTCCGCACCAGCAAGTTTAAGGCGGGGATAACTCCCGGACAGGGCACTAT
>JAAZDU010000170.1 GCA_012512665.1 Bacillota bacterium
CCACCGTTTGCTGCAAATACTCTTAACCTCGCCATCTGATCTGCACCTGTTTTACACCACCCCAGAGGCCTTGAACTTAACCGTGAAGAAAATATATGGCTTACATGGGCCTCTGCACTACAACCGGCATAATCTGCTTTATGCTGGTTCATTATACCTTCCCAGTTAGTAAGTATGTACCTTTTAGTCCCCTGTACAGCTTTTTTCTTCATGTCTGTTTCTGTGGAACTGATTATTGCATTTGTAAGTTTTATAAAATTCTTTTTGTCCCCGTTATTGATATAGCTCCACATGATTGAAGTGGTGTGGCTCATATGGGCCGTCGCTTGGAACACGTATTTGGACAAGTGATAACGGTCCAATACATATTTACTTTTTTTATAAAGCTTAAGCCGTTTTTTATCCAGGCTGCACTATCACCTGAAAGGTATACTTTTTCTATAGAGTCTACATCATAGGCCTGATAGAGATAGTCTGCTAGCCCTAGCCACAACTCATCGCTGTTGCTGTATACTCCGCCGAAGTACCTTGGGTTTTTTAGCTTCATGCGACCTTTGCTTATCTTTTCTAAACCCTCGTGTACATAAACTAGCTTTGGCTCTATGTAACCTCCGCTTTGTAACGCTACATGGTCTTCATCTGCTTCTATGTAGAGTATTTTTACTTTTATAATCGCTGTTGCTGTTTCTGTCAGGCCGCCTTCATCTGCTTCTATGTAGAGTATTTTTACTGCTTTCTTCCCTTGTTTGATTTCTACTGCATAGTTTTCTACGCTGCCTAGCTCCCTAATACTATTCATAACTGTCTGGGAGGTTAAGCTTACGGCTTCTGTTGCTTTTTTACCACTCTGGCTGTACGGCATAAAAATGGCTTCTTCTATCAATTTGGCCTTTAATGAAGCGTCCAGACGATCATGGACTTCTATCCCTACTGCCTCGTCTGACAGATAACAATACTCTTTGGTCTTTTTGTTTTGGTAATATGTTCTCTTGTATCTTACTTCACCAAAGATGGTGGCCAGAGTCTTTTCATTATCTTTGCTTTTTATATTCCAGCTCCGCTTTCTCTCCTTACTGGACCTGTAAGCTTCATCCACTGTTTCTAAGGCCTCCGCAACAAGCATTGTACCGATCTCATCTAGAGCTTTCTTTGTGTTAAGTATGAACTGGGATATGTCTTTCTTTTCCTGTAGTAAATTAATTAGTTCTTTTTCATAACTGGAAGTGATTTTTTCAACTATTTTCTGTATAATTAGTTCCATAAGGGTATCCCCTTTGCCTTTGATTATCTTGTTCCTTAACAAATTACATGATATCACAAAGGAGATACTCTTTTTTTTTGTTTCTCGGTTTTTTCCCAATGTAATTTTACGCTAACTACTTACCAGGTATGGCACTCTAGGTGGCAAGTGTCATTAAGTAAAAGAAGGCGGAAGGAGGCAGAAAGAGATTTTTTTTCTAATATACTTAGGGAAGCCGGGCTAATAACAAACGGCCTTGGCCCCTTAAGGGAAAAACCAAGAGCATAAATTAAAAAATAGTGTAACAAGCGGCCGTGGGATACTACTATCAGGTTGCTGTCACGGTTATCCTGTGCTTTATTCATTAGAAAATGATAAAGCAAGCGCACACGGCCGATCAAGTAGCGGATCGGCTCACCCCCAACAACTGATTGCATCACACCTTTTTTAAACCCTGGTTCCGCGCAGGGATAATACTTTGCAATTTCGTCACGCGTCAGTCCCTGCAGCGGGCCCCAGTAATACTCCCGCAAATATGGTAAAACAATGGGCTCTAGGTTATGCGGCTGCGCAATAGCTGCTGCAGTCTCCCTGGCTCGCTGCAGGTTGCTGCAATATATAGCATTAAAGCTAAATGTGGAAAGCCTGCTGGCAAGCAGCTCGGCTTCTTTTCTACCGTCGCTGCTTAAGGGCACATCAATTGTACCCTGCAGCCGCCCCTGGCTGGTGTACAAGGTTGATCCATGACGCACAAGAAATACCTTCATCGTCAATAGCACCTTTCCAATGCCTTTATTTTATGTTTTTAACCAAAGTTTTTTTGTTCTACATCTTTATAAAAATCTTCTTACACACGGGCTTCAAGCTTGAGCGCGGCCTCCGACAGTAAATCTATCAGATATCCGCAGATTACAGGGTAACACTTTGTTGGTTAAACAAACTGCTTGTTTGACTTCAGCACGTGTAGTTTGAGTAACAGTGAAAAGCTTTTCTAAATGCTGGTGATAGCAGGCAGTTATTGGCAAACATGGCTATTTTGTATTCATTCGTTGCCAGTTAGCCCCAGCACTCCGAGAGCTTTTCGCGGGTTAGCTCAAGCTATATCGTGCTGAGGGCTAACAGGCAACTTGTTTGGTGTTGCCTGCAATTTACGGATGTTATAAAGTTAGAATCAGTTTGTTTATTAAATAAATTCCTGTAGGGCAGCCAGCACAG
>JAAZDU010000171.1 GCA_012512665.1 Bacillota bacterium
ATAACATCCTTTTACCCCTTTCTGTGTGATCTCATAAATATATATTCAAATTAAGGGGTAAAAAGGATAATGAGGGCAAAATTTTAGATTAACTGGAGACCCAAAATTAAAATGATAAGCAGCACCGACCAGACAACAAAAAGATCAAAATTATAGTTTAGAGGGTTGATCATCTGGTAGAAAGGATCTCCTTTGGTATCATAATCAGCTTTAATCAGGGCAAAAAAGGCCTTGCGCGAAACAGAGTGAGTCCTTTTAAGGTATAAGGTTATTCCTTTCATCCAGGTGCTGTAAATGCTTTCCCTGGTTACACTGCCAAGGTAGGCTGTTTTTCCTCCCCAGCGCTGTATGGTAACATTATCAAAAGAATCAAGTGCTTTTGAGAGGGCTAAAAATGGACGGTACCCTTTAACAAACACCCCATCAAGCAGTTTGTTGGTTGTCTCACCGCACTTTATAAAAAGGTTAAAAAGCATCTGTAGCACCGGTTTACCCTTGCCACTAGGGGCAGGACCTTTCATATACAGGCTATTAATAGCCCTCTCCAGGCAATCCCCTGTGGCAGTAAAGACAAAGAGCAATGCCCTAATAACTTGCCAGAATACCAGGTTATTGATAGCCTTCTCCAGGCAATCTCCTATAGAGGTGAAGGCAAAGAATAATGCCCTTATGACCGGCCGAAATATTAAAAGTTCAATGCTTAACCAGCCCGGAAGTTTTATATTAAAAAGACCTCTCTTGCTCAGGAAAAGATTGAGACCAACGCCTATGCCCAGGGTAATGACAATGCTCAGCAAATCCTTAACCGTCCAAAAATTAATTTCGGTTAAGTGAACAAGAGCATGGTGGTCGTAAATAAAGCCTCGGGAAAGGGGAAGCACTATTTTTGCAAGCACTGCCTGTGGAAATAGGCCTATACACACTATAAAGAAAGCAATAGCACCAAATACTATTTTTTCACTGAGAGGTTCTTTGGCCACCGCTTCCAGATCGTAAGGCCGTTTTCCCAAAAAAATACCCCGGTAAAGTTTCAAAATGTAACATACTGTACAGGCACTGGTAAGAACAAATATCTTTTCTGCATACCATAAAGACACATGTCCATGATGGAAAGCTTCTACCAGAGCATGATGAAGAAGGGTTTTACTGGCATAGCCGTTAAAGCCCGGTACACCGGCGATGCCACAGGCAGCGATGAGAAAAGTAAAGGCAGTTACAGGGAACTCCTCCTTTAAACCGCCCAGCTCTGTAAGTTGTAGACGGTGCGTGCGTGCGTAAACAGCCCCCACCATCATAAACATACCTGCTTTAAAAAAGGCATGATTTAATATGTGAAAAACTGAGCCGCTAAAACCTACAGGCCCATCCAGCCCAAGATAGGCAGCACATCCAATGCCCATAAGCATATAGCCCATCTGGCTCACACTGCTGTAGGCCAGGATGCGCTTTATATTAGACTGGAAGAGGGCGATAAAGGCTGCCATAGACATTGTAACTATTCCCAGCCAGATGATAAGAAACCCAGATGTATTCACAAAAGACCAGGAAAAGCCTTCTCCAGGAGGGGTGAAAATTAAAGCCGCGACACGTAGTATACCGTATGCTCCTGTTTTAATCATAATACCTGACAAAAGGGCACTGGCGGGAGAAGGCGCTACGGGATGGGCTTTGGGTAACCAGATATGC
>JAAZDU010000172.1 GCA_012512665.1 Bacillota bacterium
AGGCACTCCCTCTCCTTAAAGATGAAGTTATCTAAACAGTGGCTTAAACAAAAGTCAAATGAAAAGCTACATTTTTAACAGTAGCGCTCAATGAGCTTTTTTAAATGATGGACTAGCTTTGCATTTTCTGCAGGCAAACGTACTGATACCCGAAAATAAAAAGGGTCTAGCCCAAAAAAATTGCCGGCATCCCTGATTAACAACCCCTCTTTAGCCAGCTGCTCCCTGAAAAAAAAGGCAGGCGGGCCGACATCAGGCAATCGAACTAGAAGAAAGTTTGCGGCCGAAGGAAAAACCTTCATCCCTGGAAGTGAAATAAGTTTGCGGTAAAAATGCTGCCTCCACTTGGAGAGAATCACGGGGATGCGCCGTGTAAAAGCAGGGCTTTTTAGCGAGCGCAACCCTGCCTCCTGGGCAAGGGCATTGACGCTCCAGGGCCCCCTTAGCTTTTCCATGCTCGCCACCAGGGAAGCGGGGCCGATCCCATAACCCAGCCTTAACCCCGGCACAGCATAAAAATTTGTAAAGGAATAAAGAAAAAAAATACCTCTTTTCAGCAGAATATTCGCGGGTAAGAGAAGGTGCCTGGAGGGCTCAGGTTCTAAAAAGCCAGCAAAAGAATAGTCCAGGACAAAAACAGCTCCCTGGCCCGTTGCCTGCTCTATAAGGGGTATGAGGGTGCTCTGGGGGTAATAGCTGCCCGTGGGGTTATTGGGGTTGCAGCAGAAAACTAGCCCTGCCCCTGCCTGCAAATCCAGTTTCTGCGGCAGGGCAAAAGCGTCTTCGGGCTTTAGGAACTGGTAATGCACCTCTCCTCCCGCCGCCTGCTGGCTGTGGGCATATTCGCTAAAAGTGGGCGCCAAAACAAGGGCTTTACTGGCAGAAACAGCTCTTGTCAAAAGATAAAGAAGCTCAGTTACCCCATTGCCTACGATAACGTTCTCCGGTGAAACGCGATGCCGGTTCGCCAGCACTTTTTTTAGAGTGCTGGAGCGGGGTTCAGGGTAAGCATTGATAAGAGAACGGCTTGTTCTTAGCATTTTTATGACAGATGGTGGAGGGCCAAGGGGGTTGATGTTGGTGCTAAAGTCAATAAAAGAAGTTCTGCCAAAGCGCTCTTCTGCTTCCTTTGTATCTCCCCCGTGATCATAAGTATGTATTGACAACACAATCACCTCGTAAAATTATCTACCTTAATAAATAACTAATAATGATACGGCTCGTTTTTAATAATCTTGCAGCAGCGGTAGAGCTGCTCTAATAAAATGAGGCGGGTCAGCTGGTGGGGGAAAGTAAGGCGCGAAAGGGAAAGAGTAAGATCAGATGCCTGGAGAACTGTTCTGTCAAGGCCTTTAGCGCCTCCAATAAAAAAATTTAGCGGCATATGTCCTTCTCTCTCCAATCTAGCCAGAGTAGAAGCAAGCTGCAGGGAGCTAAAATTCTTTCCTTTTTCGTCCAGGGCCAGGTTATATTTTCCCAAAGATGCCTGGCGCAGCAGCTTCTGCCCCTCTTCCATTAACAGCAGCTTAAGTGCCTCTTTCTCCTGCTTGCGGGAGGCTTTTCCCTCAGCAACTTCAATTATTTCTACCCTGGCATATGGCCTTAATCTTCCCTGGTAGTGCTTAATCTCCTGCTGTAAATAGATGCTCTTGACTTTTCCCACAGCCAGAATACGAAAGTGCATGGTATCTATTCTCCTAAATCATACAATTTTTTTGCCCTTCTCTTCCCTGCCGGCTATTATATTACTCTGCAAGTGATGCAAAAGGGTAGGAAATATATCTGTTAAATCCTTCATCTGCTGCACGCAAGAGTAATCGAATGGGCCATAAAAGAGAGCAGGCACGGGATTAAGGGTATGAACATTAGAAGAGGTATTTTCCAGGTTGCCGTGGTCGCTGGTCATAAAAAGCAGTGTATCTTCCGGCAAATAGCGGATAATATGCCCCAGGAAATCATCTATTAGGTCCACAGACTTGCCAGCTGCTTCGGGATCGGCACGGTGCCCTGCTAAATCTGTCTGAAAGTGTTCAAATAAAACCAGGTCATAGTTTCGCGAAAGCGCCACCAGGCGGCGGGCTGCCTCTTTAGCTGTAATCTCTGGCAGGGAAAAGCCCATCTGCCTTAAAGTGCTGTTAGTTATATCGGCATAAAGAGCGTTACCCTCTTCTACATCTTTTAGTGAGCGAAAGGGGAGCCCGGCATAATAAGTAATAAGCGTAGAACAAGAAAAGCCGCGTAAATCGCCATTTTTTAACTTCTGAAAAAACTGGGGCCGATAGCCATTAAGAAAGAAGCAGCGAAAACCCTTCTGCTGAAGCTGCTTAAACATGCCGTGTGCAGCCAGCTGCTCCTTTATTCTTCTCCCCGGCAGGCCGTGGACGTGATATCCTAGAAGCTTTGGCACGTTTTTACCTGTAAAAATCGCAGCCTGGCCAGTTGCGCTCTGGGGTAGCCCTGCTACTCCCAGGGTGGCATCCAGCGCTATCAAAGCTACTTTATCGCCCCTAAAACCTGCTGCTTCCCTGGTGAAAGGTTGCCCCCCGAGCAAGCTTTTTAAATTGGGGGTAGGTGTGTAAGAAAAGGGGTTAGACCTGTCGTTATCTCCCAGGCCTAACCCATCAAAAAAGAGAAAAATTATCTTCATAATTTTACTTAACTCCAATCCTCAGGGAGGCTTCCCAGGGTCACGTTCACTGTCAGCTCCTGAGAACCACGTACTACCTTTATCTGCACTTTGTCATTTACCTGGTAACTATAAATTATATCTAATAAGGAGGCTGAATCCTTTACTTTTTTGCCAGCCATTTCAATAATTACATCTCCCGCTTGCAGGCCGCCTCTCTGAGCAGGGCTATTATTAATTACTTCTTCTATAAAGACTCCGTAGTCAACAGGCAGACCATTTATTTGGGCCAGCGTGGGGTTTACAGTCCTGGTATAGACACCCAGCCAGGGCCTAATTACCCTGCCATGTTCAATTAAATCCTTGGCTATTTCTCGGACAGTATTGCTGGGAATAGCAAAGCCCATGCCCTCTACGCCAGCAAGGCTTATCTTGGCCGTATTAATACCAATAATTTCTCCCCTTATGTTTACCAGCGGGCCACCGCTGTTACCGGCATTAATGGCAGCATCGGTTTGAATAAAGTTAAAGTTTTGCCCCTGAATGTTAATTTGCCGCTCGGTAGCGCTGATAACGCCTACAGTAACTGTTTGTTGAAAATTTAAACCCAAGGGGTTGCCTATAGCAATAGCGGGCTCTCCCACTTTTAAATTATTGGAATCTGCAAAGCCGGATGCCTTAAGATTTATGTTTTTAGCATCAATTTTTAATACTGCAAGATCTGTAAATGAATCGTGACCAACAAGATCAGCAGGAACTTCTTCTCCGTTGTCCAGGGTTACAGTAATTTCATGAAAATTTTCTATCACATGGTTGTTGGTTATGATCAGGCCGCTTTTGTCAATAATAACTCCTGAACCAGTTGCCCTTTCCCGCAGGTAGGTCTGGCCTCGAAAGTCCCTGTAAATGCCATAATTAGTAATACCTACCACGGAAGGCATCACTTTCTCCGCCGCCTTTACCACCGCCATATAGTATGGTTCATCTTCTGACGCTAGCCAGGAAGCTTTTCCATTAATATTCTTTTCTAAAAAGCTACCATTATCAAGTACAAGTGGAGCAGCATCCTCTTTACTTCCAAAAAATGGAGGTAAATTGCCCTGAAAGCTAAAATAGAAAAGGGTGGCCATAAGCAAACATCCTATGAGAGACCCTACAATGCCTATTAGAAGGTATTCAACTATCCGGTGCCGGGGAGATGAGTTAAAACCTTGATTGAAAACGCTCAACACACTCACCTCTTTTTAAACTAGAATATAATAAAAGGCGTTTCAACTATATATTTTACCCCAATTTAAGTTAATGGTAAACCCCCGCTTACTTACCAGATCGCGTCAAGTTACTTTGGGTTTTTTGAGAATAAAATATCTCCTGCGTAAAGGGTTCGAAACCGAAGGTCAAACAATATATTTACAACAAGTGCTTCTGCCGGCTTTCGAAGTTCAATACTCC
>JAAZDU010000173.1 GCA_012512665.1 Bacillota bacterium
GGAATATAGCAGACCTTGCCAGTGCCAAGAATGCAGTAAAATGGGGACTTGAGGGCATATAGAGGAACTAAAGGGAATATCTCCCACGTTCTTCGGGACCAAGAGGTCGCGGGTTCAAATCCCGCCGCTCCGACCATGTTAAACTCCTAATTCATTAAGGTGTTCAAGCCCTTTGTTCTTGCCAGTATCACGTTTAATATTATAAAGTCTTCTTTGCGTGCAGTTGCCGAGTTAATACGTTCGATTTTGCGCCTCTTAAACTCGGAAACTGCTTTTCTTTTGACCAATAACGTACCATACTATGCCCAAAGGCTCTGATAATATATTTAATATATTTGTGCGGCCCGGGGACATATCAATTTCTAAAGATAATAATAAGAGAATCAAAGGGAAAATAGTGCATAAGCAGTTTTTAGGAGCTTTTACCACTTGTTTTATAGAAGTTGACCACAAAGCCATTCATGTTAATGTGATTAAGTCACAGGACAATGATTGGTGTTTAGGCGAAGGGGTATATTTAACATCAAAATATTTATCATAGATCAAATCCTGATTGGGCGTTATGCAAACTTATAAAAAAGTAGGATTTTTGATCCCACTTTTTGCACTTTGGAGATAGTTTACTAATTTTGACCATTTTTCTGGCAACTGCTTTTTATTTTTCAAGGATTGTGATTCTAACTAAATGCGATGCTTATTTTTTAATTGTTATCCTGTAACCGTCATCTTTTTCCTGCACATCTGCTACCTGCCAACCCTGTGCTTTAGCAACGCGGCTAACATTTTCTTTTGCGGTATCAGTATCTACAGTAATAATTATTTCGCCTTTTTTTACTTTTTTTATTTCATTCAAGGTTAGTATTACTGGCTGAGGGCAGGAAAGCCCCCTGGCATTAACAACATTGCCCATATGAAAACCCCCCTTAATGTTTTTAAATTACTTTTTCCCTCATGGTAGAGCCAATTGCCAAACAAACCACCATGCCGATGATGACGGCCACGATACCACCCGGTGTAGCACCGCTTGCAGAACTGGCTAGTCCCAGGTTGTGGGCAAAAGCAGCCCCTACGATCATCCCTATAGCAAAGATTGCTGCATCGCCATCGCCTTCACCTGCCAGAAATAACTGTCGGCCTGGGCAACCGCCGGCAAGGGCGAAAGCAAGACCCGCCAGCGTCATGCCGGCAAAGTTCCAGAAATGCATGGTATGTGCAACAGGCTGTCCGGCGAAACCAGGATTAAACTGATTGAGAATGAGGTTAGTGATAAAGGCAGCGATCACAAGCCCTAGCAAGCCTAAAAAAAGATGCGTCTGCCTGAATAAAATGAGGTCGCGAATGGCGCCCATGGTGCAAAATCGGCTTTTTTGAGCCAAAAAACCAACGACGAGACCAATAATAAGAGATAAAATGAGAGGCGCGTGCATAGAGCCCGGGCCTTCTACACTGTAAAAAAGTAAGCTGTCTCCGGCTTCTCCCCGGCTTTGCAGGTCTATAATTAACAAGAGCAGAAATCCCACCATAACTAGGGGGAAGACCCATCCTGCAGCAGCGTGTGTTTTATAAGCACGCCCCAAGTTATAGCCGTTTCTAAGAAACATGGTTCCTATCCAAATACCTACGGTAAGGCCGAGCAGCCCGAAGATAGCATTTAAGTCACCGCCTGCAAGGCGGAGCAATGCTCGCCACGGGCAGCCGAGGAAAACAAGAGCACCTATCATGGCGAACACCCCTAGAATGAACCTCACAATAGGCGCTGAACCAAGCCGCGGCTTAAATTCTTTAAAAGCATGGGCTGCAAAAAATGAACCGAGAACAAAGCCGATAATTTCCGGCCGCATATATTGTACAACTGCAGCCCTGTGCAAACCTAGGGCACCTGCGATATCGCGCACAAAACAGGCAACACAGATACCCATGTTGCCAGGGTTCCCAAAAAACTGAAGCAGTGGAGCCAGTACTCCAATAGCTATACCAACAACAATAATACCCCACCTGGTGGCAAACAAGTTTTTCATTAAGCAACATCACCGCCCAACTTGTATTTTAAGTAAGAATAGAAAAGCACTTACTAAAATTATAGGCGGTATTATCTATAAATGTAAAATAGTTGATTCCTATGGACCGGCTTTCCAGCATAGAAGTTTTCTATAGCAGTAAAACAAAACTTTTTGTGGCCTGCATCTAAAGACAAGGATTTGTTTTTCTTTTTTGCCGGATATCAATAGGCCTCTTACTTCCCAGAAGGGAAAGTAAGAGGCCTTTTTATTAATTTCAAACTTACTGGCTTCTATTGAGGTACAAAAACCAGGCCCTTGTCTCCCTTTTTAACAAGGATCTTGCTTCCTTCCTGCACCTTGCCCGCCAGTATTTCCCTGGCCAGAGGTGTCTCAAGTTCTTTCTGAATGGCCCTTTTCAGCGGCCTGGCCCCGAACTTGGGGTCATAGCCTATCTCTGCCAGGTAATCTGCGGCGGCGGGTTCCGTTTTTAAGAAGATACCCTGCTGCTGCAACCGCTGATAAAGCCTATTTAACTGTATATTAATCACCTCGCGCAGGTGCTGTCGGTTAAGGGGGTGGAAGACTACGATTTCGTCTACCCTGTTTAAAAATTCAGGTCTGAAAAAATTTCTTAACCTTATATTAACCTCAGCCTTGAGCTTTTCGTATGCTTCTCCCTCAAAAGAGCTTGCCTGGTCTATTATTTCACTGCCTAGGTTTGAGGTCATAATAATAACGGTATTGCGGAAATCAACAGTTCTGCCCTGTGCATCGGTCAGGCGGCCATCATCGAGTATTTGCAGCAAGACGTTAAAGACATCGGCGTGGGCTTTCTCTATCTCATCAAAGAGGACGATGGAGAAGGGCCGCCGCCTGACAGCGTTGGTCAATTGCCCCCCTTCTTCATAACCGACATAACCAGGAGGAGCCCCTGTCAAACGGGCTACAGCATGTTTTTCCATATACTCAGACATGTCGATGCGGATGAGGGCTTTTTCATCATCAAAGAGCAGGTAGGCCAGGGATTTAGCCAGCTCTGTTTTCCCTACGCCGGTGGGTCCGAGAAAGATGAAAGAGCCTATCGGCCTGTCAGGATCTTTGATGCCTGCGCGAGCTCTTAAAACAGCATCTGCTACTGCTTTTACGGCTTCAGCTTGCCCTACCACCCTGTCATGAAGCCTTGCTTCCAGCTGAAGCAGCTTCTGCCTCTCCCCTTCCAGCAGGCGGCTGACGGGAATGCCGGTCCAGCGGGAAACTATCTGTGCAATATCTTCTTCATCTACTTCTTCTTTGAGAAGCCTGTAAGAACTTTTTTCTTTGGTAAGTTTTTCCTCATTTGCCAGCTCTTTCTCCAGCTCCACCATGCGCCCGTATTTTAACTCTGCCAACCTGTTAAGATCATAAGCTTGCTCGGCTTTTTCAATTTCTAAACGGGTCTTTTCAATGGCTTCTCGCAGCTTTCGCACCCGCTGGATGCTATTTTTTTCTTTTTCCCAGCGGCTTTTTAGGGCATCAGATTCTTCCCTTAAGTCCGCCAGCTCTTTTTCCAGCTTTTGCAAACGTGCTTTGGAAGCCTCATCGTTTTCTTTTTTCAAAGCTTCCCTTTCAATCTCCAACTGCAGAATACGGCGCAAAACCTCGTCTAGCTGGGATGGCATGCTGTCAATTTCTGCCCGGATGAGGGCAGCCGCTTCATCCACTAGGTCAATGGCCTTATCCGGTAGGAACCTGTCGGAGATATAGCGGTGGCTTAAAGTGGCTGCCGCTACCAGGGCTGTATCTTTAATTCTGACGCCGTGGTGCACCTCGTAGCGCTCTTTAAGCCCCCGCAGGATGGAAATTGTGTCTTCAATGCTCGGCTCACCCACCAGCACAGGCTGAAAACGCCTCTCCAGGGCAGCGTCTTTTTCTATATATTTGCGATATTCTGCCAGGGTGGTAGCCCCGATACAGTGCAGCTCACCCCGGGCTAGCATGGGTTTCAAAATATTACCGGCGTCCATGGCTCCTTCGGCGGCGCCGGCTCCCACTACTGTATGCAGCTCATCAATGAAAAGAATAATGCGCCCATCTGACTCCTGTATTTCTTTCAAGACGGCTTTTAAACGCTCCTCAAATTCTCCCCGGTACTTGGCCCCTGCCAGCAGGGCTCCCATATCCAGGGCAAAAATGCATTTATTTTTTAGGCCTTCAGGTACATCCTGGCGGGCTATGCGCTGGGCCTAGCCCTCCGCAATGGCTGTTTTGCCCACACCCGGCTCACCTATCAAGACAGGATTGTTCTTGGTGCGGCGGGAGAGCACCTGGATTACCCGGCGTATCTCTTCGTCTCTCCCTATGACGGGATCTAGTTTCCCCTCCTGCACCATGGCTGTTAGATCTCGTCCATAGCGCTTAAGGGCTTCGTAAGTAGACTCCGGGTCTGGGCTGGTTACCCGCTGGTGTCCTCTTACTTCCTGCAGGGCTTTCATGATACTGCTGCGGGAGAGCCCCTCCTGGCGCAAAAGGTTTCCTGCCCCTTTACCTTCCAGGGAGAAGAAGGAAAGGAGAAGATGTTCAACGCTTATATATTCATCCTTAAAGGATTGGGCTTCGTGCCAGGCTTTTTCCAACAAGCGGGATATGGATGGGCTGAGGTAAACCTGTTCCTGCCCTCCCGGGCTGGTATAAACTTTGGGTTTTTGGGCCAGCTGTTTTTCCAGGCTTTCTATTATCCTATCGGGGGAGGCCCCTGCTTTGGCTACAAGGCGCGAAGCAAGGCCCTCCTCCTGCTGCAGCATGGCCAGCAGCAGGTGTTCTGGTTCTATCTGTTGATGACGATAACGAGAGGCAATAGTGTGAGCACCCATCAGAGCTTCACGGGCGCGGTTTGTCAACCGGTTTAAGTCCATCAGACCACCTCCTGTTGTTGTAGATTGAGTTTTTGGTAATAATGGTTTATAACTAAAGTATAGCACAAAAAATGGAAATAAAAAAGATTTTGAAGCTGGGCATACTTAAAACGGGAGGAATTATCGTGTTCAGGGATTTTCGCCTTATCCGCTGTCGCCTTCTCCTGCAGGCTGGTGGGGGTGGCTTGGATTTTTCTCACGGCCGAAAAAAAATGCTCTGGGGTGAAGAGATAAAAAAATTTTTCTATAAAATGTGGTGCCTCTACCCCCGCGAGGCCTGCTGGCAGTGCCGCCGTAAAAATACCTGTTTTTATGCTGCAATGTTTGCGCCGTCAGCTGCGCTGGGCGCCCTGCCCGCCGAAGCTGCAGGCATGACGCCTTATCCTTTTGTGCTGGAACCACCACCAAGCGGTTATTACCGACCCCGAGAAAAAACAATCTTAACAGTATACTTGCTGGGTAGAGGTATGTCTTACCTTCCTTATTTCCTGGAGGGGATAAAGGATATGGGCCTAGAAGGCGTTGGCCGCGGAAGAAAAACTTTTACCTTGCAAGAGGCATGGCTGGAACACCCCCTGCAAAAAAAGATTTTCCCCCTGGCAAGATTTATAGGTGCCGAGCTAGCCCCAGGGGCAGTGCTGCATGGCTGGCAGGTGGAAAATTGGGCGGCAAAAGCTGGTAATGTTAAGAGCATCATGCTAAATTTCACCAGCCCCGCTTTTATACGTTACCAGAATGCATTTCTGGTGGAGCCAGAGTTTAAAGCGGTATTAAAAGAACTAGTCGGCCGGCTTTCTTCTTTATACTAC
>JAAZDU010000364.1 GCA_012512665.1 Bacillota bacterium
AGTGTCGGAATGGCCTTCTCTTCCATTCTCAGCTGTCGAACCATCGACATCTTTGGCAATAAGGATCCCGTCTATCTTCGCATCAGGCTGCTTCTCCTTGACCCTGGACATGATATCTTCGTAAGCCTCGCGAACGGCTTCTTCAGTTGCGAGCCGAAGCCTTACTCCCCCAACATCTGTCTTGTGGGGGATATCGGGAGACACGATCTTCATAACCACGGGATACCCCAATGATGCTCCGAGCGCCGCAGCTTCGTCGGAGCTTCTGGCAACTCCGAAGGGGGGAACCGGGATTCCATAATCCTGAACGACCTGGTAAGCCTCAGGTTCAGTGAGATTTCTGCCTATCGATGCAGCGTCGCGAATGAGCTTATGCTCTGCCATGTCTAGTTAACCCCCGTGCAGTCAGCTGTTTTCCCTAACTTCTTAGTGTCCATCAGTTCCTTCATAGCTTTCTTCCCCAATTCGAAGGCTTTCAGATTGACGTCAAGGGCTTTCTGAGGAACTCTATCCCTAACTGCTGCAAGCAGACACTCCTCATCAACAGGGAGCGTACCCAATGAAGAGAGTGCTCCCAGCATAACGACGTTTGCAGCCTTCGCATGGCCTGCCTCGATAGCGACCTCAGTGGCATCAAGTAGATATACGTCTGCACCGAGCCCGCTTAATCCTTCCTGTATTGCTTCCACCTCAGGATACTTGCAGACTCCTATGTTTACGTCCACCGGATACCATGGTCTCGTGTTGAGAATGGCAACTCCCCCGCGCTTCAGGAAATCGATGCTGACTCTCAAACCTTCAAGAGGCTCCATTGCAAGCACTACGTCAGCACCTGCCTTACTGACCAGGGGTCCGTATACGTCCTTACCTATCCGCACATGGGAAGCGACTGAACCTCCCCTCATAGCGGCGCCAAATGTCTCACCAACACGAACCCGCGTAGAGCTGTCACAACGTATGGCTGCGTCAGCGACTATATGAGAAAGAAGAATACTGCCTTGTCCACCAACTCCTGCTACTACCAAGTCAAATGACATTCTCTTCACCTCCTGCAGCCCTTAAGAATCCGCATTACATGTAGTTCTGTTCGGATCTATAATCGCGTCTTGAGGACACACCTGAGCACAGAGACCGCAATCGACACAAAGGATCTCGTCGATACCCGCTTTTCGACTCTCTGCATTGAACGTTACCGCCGGACATCCGAGTTCTACACATATGCGGCATCCGATACATTTTTCTTCATCGACGTAGGTTGCAGCCGGTCCGCGCCGTCTTGTTCTGCGCTGCACTTGAAGTGCGCACTCCCTCTGCAGCACCACTACTGCAGGGCCTTCGTACTCCAGGGCTGCTTGTACGGCTTCTTTGCTTTCAGCTATGTTATACGCGTCTACAACTGTAACATGCTCGATACCCAGCGATTTAGCAACGTCAGGTATGGAAAGGATTATAGAGTCTCCTCCTATTGCATCCTTACCTGTTGTAGGGCTGGGCTGGTGACCTGTCATGCATGTCCATGAGTTGTCCAGCACGAGGAATGTTATGTTCGCCCTGGTATATGCCGCATTGGCAACTGCAGGAAGCGTTGCATGGAAGAAAGTTGAGTCTCCTGCTACAGCCACTATCTTCCCATCCCTGTAACCTGCCTGAGCCTGTCCCATGGCAAGGCCTATTCCGCTTCCCATAACGTGTGTTGTATCTAAAATCTCATAAGGCGATGAGATCCTATATCTCTCGGAATCAGAGTCGTCTCCCTTAACCTCGCGGGAGAATATACCGTACCCGCCTTGCTCGTAGCATCCGATATCTCCGTTGACGATATGGACGCCTTTGTCCTTTCTCAGGGCTTCACGAAGAGCAAAGAAGCTGCCGAGGTGAGGACATCCGGCGCATAGCGTAGATGACCTCGGAGCAACAAGCTCTCTTAGGCTTTCTCTTGCCTCGTCTACTCCGGCCTCTCCTTCATCTTGGGTCTCATCTATTATGGCGAGAGTCCTTCGTATTGCTCCTAGAACCTTGTCTGAGCTTATCTCACCATATGGAGGAAGCACTCCGGGCTCCACAGACTCAATAAGCCCATAGGATACGCCAGCCTTGTCACATTTGATATCTTCGGCACCTGCGCTCTTTCCGAAAATCTTCACACTGATGCCAGTTGTTCCTACCAAGGACCTGACCTGCTCTTCAACTACCGGGTCTCCCTCTTCCACTATTAGGACGTTTTCTGCAGATTTCAGGAGTTCGCATACTCTACCTGTGGGAATGGGGAACGGGGTTCCAATCTTCAGGAAAGGCACTTCAAATCCGAGGTCTAGCCTTGCGATTGCCTCCAGCGCGTACGAGACGCCAAGGCCTGAAGCTATTACAGCCAGTTTTGCCTTAGGCTTGCCTGAAGCCCACTCGCTCATGGAACCATCACTTGCTACGTAAAACAGCTTATTGAACCTTGACTTCTCCACTTCGGCTTTGACAAGAGGAAGCTGTTCATGAAGCCAAACGTGTCTTTGAGCTACACTAGGCGGTCCGTATACAGCCCACCTATAAGGAAGCTTCCAGTGTTTGTTGAATCCAAGCTTAGACTTCTCCTTTGTAATGTCGCCAAAGGTTACGTCTCCGCTGGCGTGGGAGATTCTCGTTACGGATCTTAAAAAAACAGGCAAGCTCAGCCTCTCTGAAAGCAGGAAAGCTTCCTTAGTCATGTCTTTTGCTTCCTGTTGATCCATAGGCTCAAAACAGGGTATCTCAGCATATTTCGCAGCTACTCTTGTATCCTGCTCAGTAGATGAATAGTGCGCATTGGGGTCGTCTGCCACTACAACGACCATGGGGCCTTTTACTCCCGTATAGGGCAGGGTCATGAATGTATCCATAGCAACGTTTAGTCCGGCATTTTTCATTGCCACCATTGAACGGGCGCCTACTAAAGAAGCACCTGCAGCAACTTCGAATGCGACTTTCTCATTTGTGCTCCACTCAACGTAAAACCCTAACTCTTCAGCGACGTCAGCAAGGGCCTCAGCGATCTCCGAGGATGGAGTCCCGGGATATGCTGCCATAACATCTATTCCTGCTTCGATCGCCCCTCTGGCAATCGCCTCATTGCCCATGAGCAAGACTCTTTTACCTACTGTACCCTCTGCAATAACATTTGCCATAGCTCTAGTTCGCCACCCCTTCCTGGGTCTTGGGATCCGGCTGGAAGTACACAGGGTTTTCCATTTCAGATATACCCTGGATTCCGGCCTTCGCCTGAGACCCCTTTCTGTTCAAACGACAATGCGCCCTTGATGTGATAGCACCTTCTGGAGCTTCCCGCTAGAACTTTCCGGCAAGAGCTCCGATAGCTCTCATAGCCCGTTCAGGCGTGCGAAATGCCGGTATCCCCTGCTGTTGCATGCGTAAGACCTCTTCCTGACCCAGTGTGCCTCCACCTATGTAGCAGACGACTATCTCAGCATCGCTTCCTCTGGATTCAAGATCCTTTTTGAGCCTGCTTACTACCTCACTTGCCCTCGGGATAGGATCCCCGAATATCAGTAGGTACGCATCGGCTTGATTGGAAGATGAAAGCTCACGGACTGCTGTTTCATAACGTTCGGCTGAGGTATCGCCGGTAAGATCCAGAGGATTCCGGGTGATGCAGTGCGGAGGCAAGACCTCCTTTAGCCTTCCAGCAGCTTCCTCGCTAAGGCCAGGAATCTCAATACCGATCTCCTCAGCGCAGTCAACAGCTATGATTCCGCTTCCGCCTGAACTCGTCAAAATCGCAACTTTGTAGGGCTCTTTCCGATCTGTAACTAACCTTGGCGTCTTCGCGTACATCAAGATTTTAGAAAAATCGTAGAGGTCTTCCACTGTCCTCGCTGAAGTCACACCCACCTGCCTGCAAGCACCCTGGAATATCACATAGCTTCCTGCGATAGACTTTGTGTGAGACTCGGCAGCCTTTCTTCCTTTGCTACTTCTCCCGGGCCTCAAGACTACAACGGGCTTACGCTGAACTGCGTTCCGGCATACCTCCATAAACCTTCTGCCGTCGCCTGTACCTTCAAGATAGAGGCTTATGACGCCGGTGTTAGGGTCTTTGCTGAAGTACTCTATTAGGTCAACCTCACTCACGTCGGCTTTGTTACCGAGGCTGACACAAGCTGATATGCCGATACCCTCAGCCTCCGCCCACTCCCCAAGAGCTGCAGCAACAGTTCCGCTCTGTGATATCACGGACATCCTGCCTTTTGCAGTGATAAGAGGCCATGAAGCACAGAGGTTAGATGCTGTGTAATTCACGCCCTGGCAGTTAGGCCCGATTACTCGAATCCCAAATGATTTCGCAATGTCAATTACTTCTCGCTCTAAGGCGTCATTCCCGATTTCCCTGAATCCGCCGCTGATGATTATTGCTCCGCCTGCTCTCTTCTTTCCGGCTTGTCTCATAACATCTGGTACTGCCTTAGCAGGCACAACAATAACAACAAGATCCACGTCTCCCGGTACATCCAAAAGAGATTTGTACGCTTTCAATCCAAGAATCTCACTGGCTCCTGGATTGATTGGATAGACTGGACCTTCAAACCCACCATCAACAATGTTTTTCAGGATGATATGACCTGTCTTTTCAGGATTTGTCGACGCCCCTACAACCGCAACTGATGACGGCTCAAAAATGCTGTTAAGACTGTTAGTGCTCGGCAATGCGGCTCCACTCCTATTACAACAATCTTAATGGTGAGGATTCTAATCACCGTCTTTATGGTGACGGTTTCAATCTGTATGGTGATGGTCTTAATGGCATATGGTACAGAGTACAGGGATATCGCGCGCATCTCTCGTACATTAGTTCCTGTCAGGGACCAGGGTGTATGGTTATTAGGGTGACTCTTGATGAGATTCATCGTGATATTGTGAACTCATCATGAAATCGTCGACACAGCTATTAGAACGACCATTCACGCAACTACTCTTACGGCTTATGGTGCTCTATTGGGTAATTATCTACTGGACGATTCATTCGGCAAACGATGCGAACGACTGATATCGGGAGTGTACATGCAATAATCGCTACTACTGCTTCTGCAACTGTTCGTGCCACTGTCTATACAACTCTTCTTGTGACTGTCTCTGCAATTGTTCATGCAACCGCTTGTGCTACTACTCCTGCGACTTATGACACAACTGTTCACACACCGGTTAAACTGGACAAAGCCTTAACACTAACTTTTTACAATCTGCGATTCTGGGTCATGTGGTCTGACTGCATGACCTCCATGACCTCCTGGCCCCCTGTAAGTCAGGTATTCTACTCATCACCCAGAATTCCTTCTTTTGCACTGAAAAAAACTTCCCTATAATATAAAATCTTCTTCCCCATAATAAAGGAACATCTCGATAATAATTGAATTGTCTAACAAATAAGTTGCGGCAGATGGATTATAACGGTAGCGGTCCCTTCTCCGGACCTGTTAGCCGCCAGGAGATATGACAAGTTATCAGAAAGCGTCTTCAAGCTAGATCTAAGCTAAAAGAATGCTTCGATTTGGACGCCAGGAGATATTACAAGTCATCAGGAAGTGTCCTCAGGCTATCTTCAGGCTAACGGAATATTCCGATCTAGCCTCCAGGAGATACGAGAAATCATCAGAAAGTGTCTTTAAGCTGTCTTCAAGCCAAAGGCTTGCTTCAATAGAGAACCCCGGTTGAAGGAAGCGGCTTCAAGAAGACGGGCTCAAGAAAGCGCAAAACCGGTATCTATACCGATCCAAGGAGGAACAAA
>JAAZDU010000174.1 GCA_012512665.1 Bacillota bacterium
ACTTCTTTGTATTTATCTCTTCCTGTTACAGATAATGCTCCGAAAGTTTTTCCATGAAACGCCCCCTGGCAAAACAAAAACCTTTCTTTACCAGTGGCTGCCCGCGCCAATTTTAAAGCTGCCTCCACTGCTTCAGCCCCGCTATTGCAAAAAAAGGAGTGCTTTAAGTTACCGGGTGTTATGGAGGCTAAATTATGAGCCAGAGCAGCAACAAGTTTGTTGAGAGAGGCCTGTAACAACACGGGCAACCCTTTTACTTTATCTATGGCCTGTATAATAGACGGGTGGTTATGGCCCAGGTTTAAAGCTCCGTAGCCTCCTAAAAAGTCCAGGTACTCATTTCCAGCCCTGTCCCAAAGCTTTACTCCCTGAGCTTTAACAAAGTCTTTGTCAAAATCTAATAAGGATAGCAGAGAGGCAAAGCCGCTGTTAGCATAATGTTTATAAAGCTGCCTAACTTCCTTTTGCTGTAAAGAAAGAGCCTGCTCAAGACTGAGCATGGTGCGAGGCATTGGCAAACACCTCCTCTAATTTTAGTTTCGACAGCAAAAACTTTTAACCTTCTCCTTTTTCCTGGGGATAAATTATAGAAACGGCATGATTGTCGCTCAAAAGGTGCTCCTTAAAGCTCGCTTCTATCTCATCCAGGGTTATGCTCTCCAAAATACGGGGAAAAGCTAGCATGTTTATTCCCTTAAAGCGGTAAGCCAGGTAATTGTTTGCAATAAATTCCAGATCATTGAAGCCTTTAATAAACCCCCCAAGGATTTTGCGCTTGTGCCTGGCAAAGCTCTCTTTTTTAAAGCTTTTTTTGGCCAGCCTGCCTAATTGCTCCATGATTTTCTGGTATAAAAGCTCTGGGTCTTTAGTCCTTCCACCGACAAGAGAATATGCATAAGTGTTCTCACCGGTGTAGCCATAGCTAAAATAATCATCAACCAAACCTTCTTCATAGAGGTTATTAAACAATTCTTCGCTGCTGGAAAAGATTAGGCTCAGTAATATATCCGACACTAGCTCCCGCCGCAAAAGCTCATCCCCCTGCACGGGCTGTTGGGGAGAAACAGCAAAATCTTTAAAACCAAGATTAATAAGGGGCTGCGAGACAGACAACTTTTGGCTTACACTTTTCTTCGCAACCCGGGAGGGTTCCTCAGGATATATCCTCTTAATTTCTCTAGCCGGGGCATAATTCCTCTTGGACACATTATCAGCTATTTGCTGCAGAACTGCTTCCGGGTTAATATCACCGACCACAAAAATACCCATGTTAGCAGGATGATAAAATGTATGGTAGCACTTGTAAAGAATTTCATCGGTTATCTGGCGAATACTCTCCACAGAGCCGGCTATATCTAGCCTGACAGGATGCTCCTGAAACAGTGCTCCAAGTAAATTAAAAAAGAGGCGCCACTGAGGATTATCCTGGTACATTTTTATCTCCTGTGCAATAATACCTTGCTCCTTGGCAACACTCTCTGGCGTAAAATAAGGGTCCTGCACAAAATCAAGGAGCAGTTCCAAGTTTTCCTTAAAAAAATCTGTACAAGAAAAAAGGTAAGTTGTATGAGTAAAGCTGGTATAAGCATTCGACATAGCACCCAGAGAGGCAAAGCGATCAAAGGCATTGCCTCCTTCTTCTTCTAATAGCTTATGCTCTTAAAAATGAGCTACCCCATGGGGAACACGAAGCTCTTCTTCCCCTTTTTCGGTTTCAACAATAAAGTGACTGTCAATAGAGCCAAATTTAGTGGAGAAAATAGCGTATTTTTTTCTATACCCTTTTTTGGGTAGTAAATAAACCTCCAGCCCTGGTTCTACAACGCTGGCATATATTGTTTCTTCCAATTCTTGGTATTCATCAACCCTTAGTTGCACTGCTAGGCCTCCTTTCTCAAGGAACGCAAAAAATAAACAGTATCAAGCTGGATTTTCTCTGCAACCCTAACTACATCTTTGATCCTTACTTTTTTCAGTGCCTCTTTAAAATCAGATAGGCTTAGTTTTTTCTCCACAATGGCACCATCATGGTAAAAATTAGCAAGGGAAAAGGGGTTATCTTCAATCATACGGAGCTGATTTAACAAAGCCAATCTGGTGTTTTCCATTTCTTCATGAGAAATGTTTCCTTTCTTCATTTCCTCTACTTGCAGCCTGATAATATCTAAAGCTTTATGATAATTATCGACTTCGATACCGGAGCCTATCAACATGATCCCTTTGTGCTTTTCAAGGCGGGAAAAAGCATAATAAGCAAGGCTGGCCTTTTCCCTTACATTCTGGAACAATTTGGAATGGGGGTAGCCTCCTAAAATACCGTTATAAAATAGCAGAGGGAAATAGTCTTCGCTCAAAAAGGGAGTGTGGGTTCTGAAACCAAGTGTCAATTTACCCTGACTGACGGGAAGCTCTTCTTCAACATATTTGACCTCGCCCACAACTACATGATGGCCAGCAGCAGGCTTAAGCTTTTTTTCCTCCCCTTTTGGTCTTAAATCTTCTAAAATATGTTCCAATTGGGCAGATACGTGCGAGACATCAAACTCACCTATAATAAAAATATCCATGGGATTGCTCTGCCTCAGCTGGCAGTAGTAATCATAAAGATAATCAGGCTCGATGCCAGGCAAATCTTCAACCCTTCCGTATTTATAAACGCTGAAAGGCTCATCAGAGCACATATGCTGCACACAGCGCTCCAGAGCATAATTAACTTTGTCATTGAGGAGGGATTTAATTTCTTTTTCCAGTTGCTCTTTTTCCTGGTTAAAATAATCTCTCTTAAAGCCATTGCCCTCCAAAACAGGCTCTGCCAAAAACTCTTTCAAAAGGTGCAGCCCGTCCTCAAAAAGTGTTGCACCGTCTTTTACATATTTACTGTTTATCATATTTAGGGAAAAATGGAGCACCTGACGCTCACCTTTTTTAAGCACATCTCCACCCAAAGAAGCACCAAACAGGTTATCGAGGGTTCTTTTTAAATCACGGCGGTGAGGGTGTTTTTGGGTGCCTCTTTCCAGGACAGGAGGGATAAGGGCTGTTGCAGTAGCAGTTTCTTCTTGCAGCTGTTGCTGTAGATAGACAATAACAGAAATGGTTTTAAATTTTTCCGTTGGCAAGAAATGAATGCGTGTATTTCCTGATAACTCACGTATTTGTACCATTAATTTTTAAACCTCCTTCCTTGAGGAAATAATTAACTATACTTCCATACCTCTTAGCAATTTCCTTCTTCTTATCCTAATTTTCTAGTAAAAAAGCCTCCTCCAGCAATAATATAATTAGAGGCACCACCGTAAATAAAAGCGTAGTAGACGCTGCTACAACCCCCGAATCGTTTACCAGCAAAGCTGTAACACCT
>JAAZDU010000175.1 GCA_012512665.1 Bacillota bacterium
CCTCTGTCCCGGCAAAAAGGCTTCCGACCATAACAGCATCGGCTCCTGCGGCAATAGCCTTGGTAACATCGCCCGAATATTTGATACCTCCGTCAGCAACAATGGGGATATCATATTTGGCTGCAGCTTCCTGCGCATACATGACAGCAGTAATTTGAGGTACGCCGATGCCGGCGATCACCCTGGTGGTGCAGATGGAGCCCGGGCCAACGCCAACCTTTATACAATCGGCACCTGCTTTTATGAGATCCCTGGCCCCCTCCTTTGTAGCTATATTGCCGGCCATGATATCTACATCAGGATATTTTTCTTTAATCTGATTTACCGCCTGTATAACCGGTTCTGAGTGGCCGTGGGCAGTATCAACTACTATCAGGTCAACGCCGGCATCTACCAGGGCATCAACCCTTTCCATAAAATTCTTGTCGACGCCTACCGCAGCGCCCACCAGCAGCCTTCCCCGCCGGTCCTTGGCAGAAAGGGGATAGACAATAGCTTTCTCAATATCTTTAATGGTTATAAGGCCTTTCAGGTTAAAATCCTCGTCAACGATGGGGAGCTTCTCCACCTTATGGCTGCGTAGTATTTCCTGGGCTTCTTCCATGGTCGTGCCTTCGCGAGCGGTGATCAGGTTTTCCTTCGTCATAACCTCGCTGATCCGCCTGGAATAGTCCTTTTCAAAGCGGAGATCCCTGTTGGTAATAATACCAACCAGCTTGCCTCGCTTGGTAATGGGTACACCGGAAATACGATAACGCTCCATAAGCGCGGCAGCATCATTAATAGTATGGTTGGGCGACAGATGAAAAGGATCCACAATAACACCGTGTTCTGATCTTTTTACCCTGTCTACTTCTTCAGCCTGTCTCTGGATACTCATATTGCGGTGAATTACCCCTAATCCACCCTCTCTAGCCATGGCGATAGCCATGCGGGATTCGGTCACCGTGTCCATGGCCGCGCTAAGCAGAGGGATGTTTAACTTTATTTTTTTGGTAAGCCTGGTTCTGACTTCAACATCTCTTGGTTGGATCTTGGACTTGCTGGGCAATAGTAAAACATCATCAAAAGTAATACCTTCTCCCACGATGCGCTCGTGTGACAATTTTTTTCCCTCCGCTTCAAATAATTTGTCCTCATCATAGCAGAAATAGCAGGCAATTTCAAGAAAGGCGCTTATGGCTTCAGGTAAAAATATGTGATAAAATGTATACTACTTTTACAAACAAGGGGGATATATTTATGCTGTGGGACAAAAAAGGACCTTCCAATACAGATGCCACGGTTGAGCTTGCCGTGAAAAGGGCCAAAGAACTTGGTATCCGCTATATTGTTGTAGCCTCCAATACCGGCGCTACAGCGGAAAAGTTTTTGGATAAGGGACTGGAAGTTGTCTGCGTTACGCACCATGTAGGCTACAAAGGGCCCGGCATAGATGAAATGGAGCAGGCCATGCGCGAAAGACTGCAGGCCAGGGGTGTTAAAGTGCTCACCACGACCCACCTGCTGGCAGGCGTGAACAGGGCGCTGCGCTATAAATATCAAGGGATCTACCCCTCGGAGATTATCGCCTATACCCTGCGCATGCTGGGGCAAGGGGTGAAGGTGTGTGTGGAGATTGCCTGCATGGCGCTGGATGCAGGCCTTATTCCCTACGGCGAGGAGATCGTGGCAGTGGGCGGAACCGGCAGGGGGGCAGATACTGCCTGTATCATTAGCCCGGCCCACTCTAACGCCTTCTTTGACAGCAGGGTTAAGGAAATCATCTGCCGCCCCAGGGAAAACTAAGCAGCCAGTGGAACAGTCGGAACAATCCTTCTGGCTTGTAAAGCGGGAATGCCGGCGATAAGGCCGGCAGCCGCCGCAATACTTTTATGTGTTTTGTCTACTTTTCTACCATGTCATTGCCCTATAGTGGGTTAATAAACATCTGGACAAACATCTTTCTATAGGGGCCGCCGTCTACTATCCCGATCCCTATGTGGGTAAAATTGGGATTCAGAATATTAGCTCTGTGCCCCGGGCTGTTCATGAGGGAGGTATGGGCCCGCTCTACTGTGGACGCGCCTGCCAGGTTTTCCCCGGCATAGCGGTAGCGGATGCCTGCCTTCGCCATCATTTGAAAAGGCGAACCGTGAATCGGGGAATAATGGGAAAAGTAATTGTTCTCGATCATATCTCTGGCCTTTATGCGGGCCAGTTTGGTGAGCTCTTCATGGATTTCCAGGGGCCTCAAGCCTGCCTGGCGCCTTTCCCGGTTCACCAGCTCGAGCATCGCTGCTTCTTCCTGGCTCAGGGAAAAGGATGGATCGGCTGGCGGCTCTGGCTCTTCTTCAGGCGGCTCAGGCAGCGGTGGTTCTGGAGCGGGGGGCTCTGGTTTTTCTGGAATCGGTTTTTCTGGTACAGGCGGCACGGGAACCAATTTTTCCAGGCTGGGCAAGAGCATGTCCACTACTTTTCGGGCCAGTTGCTCCACAACTTGCTCCATGTAGCGGGAACTTACCTGGCCCTTCAGCTGCTTGTAAACCTCTTCATAGAGCACATCAGCCAGGGACATTTCTGAATTTCTGGCCCTGTTGACGATGGACGAATAGTCCAGGCTCAGGCTCAGCTTCGGCGCAGCAACAGCCTTGCTGCTCCTGCAGGCAAAGCTGCTAGCAGGAAGCATCAGCAGCGCCAAAACAAGCAGCGCCCCCAAAATAATGCGGAATTTCCTCTTCATTGTCATCCTCCTTTTTAGTTACATATTTTACAGCTTATGTGGCAATTATATAAAAAAAGGAAATACAAAGGCAAAGAGCCTTTTTCCACAGGAAGCTGCCTATGCTCTCGCCTGGCCTTCTAGCTTTACTTTCATAGAAAAGACCCTTAGAATTTTTAAATGTTAAGGAATTTTAACATCTTGTGTTAAAAAATGGTAGAAACCGCTCTCTTAGACTGCGGTTTCTACCATTATTATTTATACCGCCCCCCTGCCTTTATTTTGCTTAAGTCTCTTTAAGGTATAAATATGCGGTCACCGGGGAATATTCTGTTGGGATCAGCAATCTGAGGGTTAGCTCTAATTAACTCATCCAGGGTAACGCCAAACTTCTTGGCTATCAAAAACATGGTATCGCCAGGCTGCACAATATAAACCTTTTTATCTGGAGGCATCGGCTTCCCCTTGGGAATAAAGATCTCCTGCCCGGGGAAAATAAGGTCCGGATCTTTAATCTGTGGGTTAGCGGCAATAAGGTCATCCAGTGAAACACCAAAGCGCTTGGCAATCTCAAAAAGAGTATCTCCTTTGCGCACAATATAGGTCTTGACAGGCGGCTTGGGTGGTTTTGGTGGTTCAGGTTTGGGAGGCCTGGGCGGCTCGGGCGACACCCTTACCACATCGACTACAACTTCCAACTGGACAGTTTTCGTTACCTTGGCAAAGATTTCAATCACGGCCGTCTGTTCTACTTTTTTCTCGTCGATCAAGCGGTGCTTAATATCTCCCACGATGCGTGCCCTTACCTGCACGTTCATACCCTCGCGCGCTCCGGGCGCCTTCTTCACAAAACGGAAAGGAACGTCTTCCCTCTCATGGCGCACCAGGTCACCTGGATCAACAAAAAAGATCTGTTTATGCAGGACACCTTTGACTATCACCTGGTCCTGACGGGCTTCAGCTTCCAGATCCACAATCTCTGCCAAAATCTCAAAGATCTTTTTAGCCTGGACCGGCAGTTTAATGGTGGCTTTGACAGTCTCTTTCTGCAGCACATCAACAACGACGCTGTCAACTTTGAGCAGCTTGCGCTCTACTTCAATACCAGGGCCCTTTACATCAGTAACAACTTCGATTTGCAGGGTTTCGGTAACTTTGACAAATGCTTCGATGATGATGACCTGCCGCAGTTCCTTGCTGGGAGCATCCAGGACTTCAAAATCGTCCACAGTTACCTTAACATGTACCTGCACCTCATGCCCCCGCCGGGCACCTGGTATGTCGACCGTCTTGGTAAAGGGGATATCTTCCGAGGCATGGCGCACCAGGTCCCCTTCGTCTACCAAAAATATTTGCTTGTGGATCACACCTTTGATGATAACAGTATCATCTTCCACTTCAGCAGTTACATCGCGAACCGTGGGGAGAATACGAAAAATCTTCTTAGCCGTAATGGGAAGAGTGACCGTGCGGGTTAGCGCCTGGCTTATGGTGTCTTCACCAACCACGCTGTCTACTTTCAGCAGCTCTTTTTTGACCTTTATATCCCTGCCTTTGACATCGACTACCACTTCAATTTGCTTGGTAACTGTTACTTTAACAAAAATTTCTAAAATTATTGTCTGTAAAATTTTATCGGCTTTTTCAAGTTCTGTATCAACCGATAAAATGCGAATGCGGACCTGTGCGTTCATATCGGGTTCAGCTCCTGCTATATCCACAAAAACACTAAAAGGAATCTCCTCCGGTATATGCCGCACCAGGTCACCTTTATCGACAACAAAGAGCTGCTTATCAATGACTCCCTCGATTTTTACTCCGCCCTCTTCAACTTCTTCCTCCACATCTATCACATTGGCTATCACATCAAAAACTTTTTGTACTTTAAAAGGCAGTTCGATTTCTGCTTCTATGGTCTCTCTTACAGTTCTTTCATCAATTACTTTTTCTACTTTAAGTAATTTTTTATCAACCACCAGCTCTCTTGACACAATAATTCCCTCCTTTCTCCTCTGAAGCAGTCTTTATACTTTGGTTCTTTATAAATATATGCAGAGCAGGAGGGAACTGTTACCCGCATTTTTTTCTTTAAAAATCTAAGACCAAGCAAACAGGCGATTATTTAAAAAGGGAGGTTGAATTCGTCAAAAAGGGCAAAACCCCCTGAAGCAAGAAGAGCCGCTGTTACACCCATGCCCTCAATTTTGCGCTTTTGAAAAGAACCGTCATAAATGTATAGGCTGCCGCAGGAGGGGCTTCCCTGTTTTAAGATGGCTCCTTTTACTTGCATAAGGCGGGCCAGGCGCAGTGTTTCACGGGCCCCTTTAAGAAAAGCTTCTGTTACATTATCCCCCTCCTTGTTTACTACTACAGCTAACTGTTTTTCCCCTGGTGAGCGGTTTAGGACAGCTGCCCCCCCACCCTGGCCCTGGATTTCCGCCGGTAAACGTGGAGTGGAAAGTCCGCCCAGCTGTTCGGGGCAGACAGGGATCAGAAGGCCATTGCGCGCAAAAGATACAAGCTCCTGCAAAAAATTAGATCCGCCATCAAAGCGTGTCTTCATACCAAGAAGGCAGGCACTAACCAGGTACATCTGGCTCACCCCTTTTTATTTATTTTACCCCGCACTTATGATATAGTAAATATCAGGCAAAGGAGGATAAAGTATGGATCCAGTTGAGCAATTAAAACAAAAGTACTATAACCAGGATAACTTCCCTTTACGCCTGGGGATTAAAATTCTAGACCTCAAGCCAGGGCTGGCCCAGGTATCTCTTAAAGTCGAGGAAAGTATGACCAATTTTCACCAGATTGCCCACGGGGGTGTTCTCTTTACACTGGCTGATACAGCCTTTGGCCTCGCTTCTAACCTGCGCGGTCAGGCAGTAGCCCTGCAGGTAAGCACCAACTTTTTAAAACCGGCCACAGCTGGAAACATACTTACTGCTACAGCCCGGGAACTTTATCTCACCAGGAAAACAGGTATCTATGAAGTAGTAATTGAAAACGAAAAAAACGAGACACTTTTTCTTTTCAGGGGTACTGCCTACAGAAAAGCTAATGGCTCTACTGGTTAAAGCAAAGGCGATGTAAGGTGATATTTATGAAAAAAATTGTATGGGCGCTAATCGTTCTACTTATTGTTTATGCTGGCATGATGACAATTGACTATTTAAAGACAATGCACAATTTTAAAAAACCGATCTTTGCCGTCTGTCTGCACGGCTACGATGACGGGGGCTCAGGAACCTATGCCGGTATAGGCTATACCATTGATATCAAAGGTAACTTTATGCCTGAAGATGAATTATCAGGTGTAACAGAGGCTAGTTTTTACATTTTAGGCAGCAAGGTCGGCTTCCAGCCTTCGGTGATTAAAAAACTCCGCTACATATAGCGGAGCATAAGCCAATGATTGTCATTCTTGCCTGTTTTAATTAAAACATAAGCCCCTTCCAGGCGCTCGCCTTTCATCAGTAATTTCCATTTTTTATCGTCTTCCTCCAATATCTGATATAAACCTTTATCCCAAATTTTAACTGTACCTGCCCCATAATTGCCCTGGGGAATAACGCCTGCGAAGAAGATATAGTCCAGCGGGTGGTCTTCCACCTGCACTGCCAGGCGTTTTTCTTTAAGCCTAAGCGGTGGCCCCTTAGGGAGAGCCCAGCTTTTGAGCACGCCATCTTTTTCCAGGCGCAGGTCCCAGTGCAAGCGGCGGGCCTGGTGCTCCTGAACGACAAAACGCCTTTGGTTATTGCATGCCTGTTCCTCTTCTTTCTCCTCGCCTCTTTTTTTCTCTACCGCTGGTTCAGGAGTTCTACTGAAATCCCTTTTTTGCTGATATTTTTCAAGGCTCACTTATTCAACTTCTCCTTCACCAGCTATTTTAATAATTTGCATTCACCTTCTCCAACCTGTCGGCTTCCTTCTGCCAGGCGGCTGCTATCTGGTCAAGTGCTTCTTTGTGTTCCCCTTTCAAGATAGAATCTGCGCCTTCGTGGGTAGGCCTGGCTCCGGACTCCGCCACAATCTCCCTCAAGGCCTGGGGCACATCAATAAGGGGGCAGGGCCTCAGCAAATTCTCGCTTAAAGGCTGGCGCGCCTGGTAAGCCTTAAATATTTTTGAGCCCAGGACCTCTTTCAAGCTTTTGCCCTGAATGTTTTCCAGTGAAAAGTGAACAAAAGCACAGGGTTCTACAGCACCGCTGGCTGTAATATGAAAATAGCGCCTGCCGCCGGCGATACATCCTCCGGTCAGGTGGCCGTCATTCCAAAAATCTGCTACCTGTATAGGCTTAGTTGCCCTAATCTCACGCACTCTTTCCACCAGATAACTCCTCTGCTCTGGCGTGAGAACCAGGGAAAAGTCGGGATCGCTGCCGATGGGAATATAATGAAAAGACCAACCGTATAAGGCCCCTTTAGCAATCATTAAATCAATAAAATCATCGCTAAAGACTACATGGCAATTTTTACGGGTGACTGTTAAGCTAAAACCAAAGGCCACCCCTTCCCGACGCAAATTATCCATGGCCTGCATGATCTTGTCAAAAACTCCCTGGCCCCTGCGCTCATCCGTATACTCCCTAGGGCCTTCTATACTTATAACAGGGCTCATATTAGCTGCTTGCCTCATGCCCGCCGCCATGGCTTTATCAATTAAGGTACCGTTGGTGTAGAGCATAAAGGCCACATCTTTATGTTTTTGACAAAGATCTAAAAGATGAGGCCAGAGCAGAGGCTCGCCTCCAGAGAAGACAATAAAATGAATGCCCAACGACTTGGCTTCTGTTACTATTCTGTCCATTTCCTCTAGACTTAAAGACTGGTGCTTTTCGTATGCACCAGCCCAGCAGCCGCGGCAGCGTAGATTGCAGTTGCTGGTAGGATCTATCAAAATGGTAAACGGGACATTGACCCCTAATTCTTCAGACAGTTTTCGCTGCCTGGGAATGCCAATCAAAACAGCATTGATAAAAAAGTTAACGAGCAGCCCTTCCTGCACACTGGGATCAACTTCCTTTAATATGCGGGTTACATACTGCTGAATAACAGGATTATTCTCGTAACCTTCTTTAATAGACTTAACCTGTTCCCGGTGCTGCGGGGCAATAGGTGCTTTTAAGGCCAGATCAAAAAGGCGCGGCAAATTTTCCAGAGGGTTTTTTCGCATATAACTAATCATCTGGCTGATTAATTTTTCACCTAAAAAACGCTTGGCAGTTTCCAGCCCCGGTAAGATAGCAGCTCACTTCCTTTCTAAGGAAACTTTGTCTGCTTCTTGACGCCACTGCTCAGAAATTTTATCTAAATATCCACCAAGTTCCCCGCTAAGGATAGAATCCGCACCTTCGTGGGTAGGTAAAGCCTTGCTCTCTTCTACTATCTCCCTTAAGATCTCCGGGTTGTCAATAATAGGACAGGGCGCCAGGTGGTTTGTATTAAAAGGCTGCCGCTTCTGGTAAGCTTTAAATAGTGGGTTTTGGATAGCTTCTTTCAGGCTTTGCTCTCTGATGTTGCCTACGGCAAAGTGAGCAAACGCGCACGGCTCTACATCGCCGGCAGCGCTAATATGGAAATAAATACGCCCACCTGCAATACATCCCTGCGTTGCCTCCCCGTCATTCCAAAAATCAGCAATGAGGATAGGTTTTTCTTTTCTAAGGCGGGGAACCTCCCTTGCCAGCCAGGCCCTCTGCTCTGGCCTCAACATAAGATCGGGATTGGGGCTTCTTCCCACGGGTATATAGTGGAAACTCCACATATAAACGGCTCCTTTTTCCACCAAAAAGTCAATAAATTTTTCACTAAAAAGTTCTTCTACATTGTTGCGCGTGGCAGTAACTGAAGCGCCAAAAGCAACGCCCCGCTCCCGCAGAAGGTCCATCGTTTTCATTACCTTTTTAAAAGTTCCTTTGCCCCTTCTGGCATCAGTCTGCTCTTCCCAACCTTCCAGGCTTATAGCCGGTGAAAAGTTAGCCAGCTGTGCCAGGCGGTCCGCTTTTTCTTCATCGATCAGTGTCCCGTTGGTATAGCTCATAAAAGCCATGTCCTGATGTTTTTCTACGATATCCAGCAGGTGAGGATAAGCAAAGGGCTCTCCCCCGGAAAGGGCAATCCAGTAAATCCCTAACTCCTTGGCTTCACGCAAAATGCGATCAAAAAGTTCTGGCTCCAGGCTTTCTGCTTTGTTATATTCACCTGCCCAGCAGCCCTCACAGCGCAGGTTGCAGGCAGCTGTAGGATCAATAACAATAAGAGTTGGTACAGAGACCCCCAACTCTTTAGAAAGCTGCTCTCTTACAGTTTTACCTACCAGCATACTGCTGCCTACCCAGATACGCATAAAATTGGAAAGCATCTTGGGGTTCTTAAGCAGCCTTTTGGCCTGTTTCATAACACCTGGGTTATCTTTAAAATGTTGTCGCAGGGATTGAACAGTCTCCTTGTGTTCTGGCCGGGAAGCCAACCGTTCGGCAAAATCCAGTAAAGAAAGTAAATTTTTTTCCGGATCCCGTACTACATAATCAATAGCTTTATCCAAAGCAAATTCTGCAGCGACCTTCTTTACCTGCTCAAAAGACATAAAAACCGCCTCCTTAAATAAAATTTAATCCTATTACCCGGGGTAAATATTCTGTTTTACCGTACCTGGATTATTTTACTAGCACGCCATGAAGCTTATACTTATACATTTATATTTTACCAAGGCAGGCAAATATGATCAAGGGATCATTATACAAGAAATCATTAATACTTATTAATACTTCAAATATCTCTCATATTCGTTGCCGTACGAGTGCCTATAAATTGACACAAAATGAACTATGAAGTAAAATTAGGAAGAACTGCAAACTAATTCTAGCTGGGGGCAGCCTGTGGAGGAGTTGACTGCTATGCCCATCACGGCAGGTATTGATGTTGGTTCTTTATCAGCAGAAGCTGTCGTTTACAGCCCTGAGAGAGGAATAATAACATATAGTATTGTGCCCACGGGCGCAAACAGCCGGCGGGCTGCGGAAAGAGCGCTAAGCGAGGCCCTTGCCAAAAATGGTAACAGCTTAAAATTTGGCGACCTTGATTATATTGTGGCCACGGGCTACGGGCGCATAAGCGTAGATTTTGCTAACAAAGCAGTAACAGAGATTACCTGCCATGCAAAAGGTGCCAGCTTTCTCAGGCCTGGCGTAAAAACGGTTATTGACATCGGGGGGCAGGACAGCAAGGTTATTACCCTGGATGGCCGGGGCAAGGTAACTGATTTTGTGATGAACGATAAATGTGCTGCGGGAACAGGGCGCTTCCTGGAAGTCATGGCCTCCGCCCTGGAGGTAAATTTAACGGATCTAGCCAGCCTGAGCCGCAAAGCAGCTGAATCCGTGCCCATCAGCAGCATGTGCACCGTCTTTGCCGAATCAGAAGTGGTCTCCCTCATCGCCGAAGGAACCCCCCCTGAAAATATCATCAGGGGCCTTCACGACTCTATCGCCAAAAGAGTTGCAGGCATGGCCGGCAGGCTAAACATTGGCGAGCCCTTTGCCATGACGGGAGGGGTAGCCAAAAATGCAGGAGTAGTTGACTCCCTGAAAAAAATCTTGAAAGCAGACATATTTGTGCCCCCTGAACCTCAGATCGCCGGTGCTTTGGGCGCGGCTCTTTTGGCATCAGAAATGATACAATAATGTTATATAGGAGTTGCCTTCATCTATGCCAAACAGCAGGCCAAAAGTGGCTTGGGTCTGCAGCTACACACCGGAAGAGATCATCCATGCCGCCGGTTTCCAACCGGTCCGCTTATTAGCAGGGGACGATCCTCTTATAAACAAAAGCTTTCCGCCCAACTTTTGCCCTTATGCCAGGCAGATAGCGCAAAGGCTGGAAAAAGGCCTGGAGGATGAGCTGGCAGGTCTTGTTATCGCCAATTCCTGCAATGCCATGATGCATTTGTATAATGTGGCAAGGAAAACATTGCGGCAGGAAAAAAACATCTTTGTCTATCTGCTGGACCTGCCGCGCCATCAGGGCCCTCTAGCACAGGCCTATTTTTTTAACCGCCTAAAAGAAATGTCTGATTTTCTCGGCAGCCAGGGTAAAGCAGTCACTGCAGAGGCACTGCAAGCGGCTGTCAGGCTTTACGGCCAAACAAATAAACTTTTGGCGGAAAGCTCTCTGCTGCCAAACCCGCTTTTTCCTCCCTTGCAGCCCCTGGCTTATTATGACCTCGCCGCCGAGGCCACGGCTGCTCCCAGGAAAAGCATAAACCTCTCCCTGGAAAGAAAACTAAGGGACAATGGGCAGCAAAATGGCAAAGAGGGGCAGCCTTACCTGCTGCTCACAGGCACCATCCCCCCTCGCGGCCTGCTGGAGCTCATGGAAGAGAGCGCACCCTTCCAGCTTCTCCAGGAAAACTGCATGACCTGCCGCTACTTTAGTGCCCCCGACCCTGCGGTTTTGGAGGGCTGCAGCACGAGGGAAGATATCCTCGCCAATTTAGCAGCCTCCTATTTAACAAAAATGCCCTGCCCCCGCCTGCACCATAGTGCCCGCTATCATATATACCGGCAGCTTTTTCAAGGGCCGAACCTGAAAGGCCTCATCTTCCATGACTTTGGCTTTTGCGACCTGAGCCATTATGATTCCTTGCATCTACGTGCAATGGCAAAAGAAGCTGGTGTACCTTTTTTAAGAATCAAGACCGAACTGGGGCAGAAAAACCTGGGCCAGCTAAAAACACGGCTGGAAGCTTTTCTAGAAATAATTGCCTAAGAGGGATCAACTGTGGACCTTTACAAGCTCTTACAGGATAAAATAGGAGAAAATATTACCGGCAAGCTGCTATCATCGCCCTATACTTTCAAGGCTGCACGCCTTTTGTTTCGTAAACAAAAGTTCCCCTTTCAGGCGACCAGGATGATGGTAGATATGGGCCTCAAGCAAGCTGAGGACGCGTACCAGCACCGCGCCCCCGTTGTCTGGACCAGCGCCTTTTTCCCCGGAGAGCTGATACATGCCCTGGGGCTTATCCCCTTCGCACCAGAAGTTGGGGCTGCCACAGCGGCCCCCCTTAAGCTGGTCCCCAAGCTCATGCAGCTGGCGGAGGAGGCAGGCTTTGACAGCGATGGCTGTTCCTTTCACCGCTGCGCCGCCGGGGGTGCCTTAAGCGGCTATTTCCCCAGCCCGGACCTGCTGGCTGCCAGCTCACATCTCTGCGACGGCGCAGCTCATCTCTTCAGCTTCCTCTCCCAGCGGCTGAAGAAACCTTTTTTTTGCCTGGATGTACCCGCTGAACAGCAAGCAGAGTCGGAAAAATACTTAGCCGACCAGCTGGAAGAGTTTGTCCTTCATCTAGAAAAAGAAACGGGCAGAAAGCTTACTCGGGAAAAACTGCGCCAGGCTTTTGCCCACTCCAACAGGGCGAGAAAGGCACTCCTTAAAGTAAACAAACTGCGACAGCAGTACCCTTTGTCCATGCGGAGCGGCGAAGGGCTGGCCTTCGTTTACCTGGTCTTCATGGGGCAGGGGCACCCTCGCACCCCCCTCATCTACGAAAGCCTGGCCAGGGAGCTGGGAAAAAGGGGAGATAAAAATCAGTCCCGGGAGGGCGGCAAAATGCGGCTGCTCTGGCTGCACCTTAAGCCCTATTACGACAACATGCTCATGGATTTACTGGAGGATAAACTGCAGTGCCGCATAGCCTTTGAGGAGATGAACTATGTCCACTGGGAACCGCTGGACCCTGAAAAGCCATTTCTCAGCCTGGCGCGCAAGCTGCTCGGCCACCCCTCCCTCGGCCCCATAGAAAAAAGGCTTGCCCTCATTGAACGCTTAAGCGCCGCTTACCAGGTACAGGCGGTAGTCCAATTTTCCCACTGGGGCTGCCGGCAGGCCGTGGGAGGCAGCCTCTATTTAAAAGAAGAGCTGGCTAAAAAAGGCATTCATTTTCTCTCCCTGGACGGGGACTGCGTGGACCGCGGCAGTTTCCCCCCCGGGCAAACACAGACCAGGCTGGAAAGCTTTATAGAGATGATAACAGGCCAGGGCTAACTGACTCCAACTATCGCCTCTGCCCGGCTGCACCATAAAGAAAGCGCGCCTTTTTCATAAAAGGCGCGCTTATCCTTCTTTCTGCCTTCTCCTGCTAGCTCTAAGTAGGAAACGGCATAAAAGGATATTAACCCTTAGCAGTCGCCTGCTCCTGGCCAGGCACAGCTACTGCCCTTTTTGGTTTAGGCTCGCTGAAGGAAGGTCGTTTTGTTGCGCGGTCGATCATAGGTACAAAGGCGTTCATGATCAGGATAGAGAAGGCAACCCCCTCTGTAGGGGCGAGGCCCACCCTGAAAATGATAATCAAAACGCCGATAGCTATGCCGAAAATCCATTTACCTTTATTGGTGATTGGGCTGGTAACCCAGTCGGTGGCCATGAAGAAAGCTCCCAGGAACAGGCCTCCGGTAAAGAGGTGGTAAAATGGGTTCTTGCCTGCTATAAGGGCCAGCACAAACACCGTGGCCAGTATAGAAACGGGGATGCGCCAGTTAATATGACCACGGTAAAAGAGATAGGCAGCCCCTATCAGGAGGGCAAAAGGCGATACCTCAGACATAGCCCCGCCGGGAAAAGCAAAGAAAAGATTGGCTAAACCGGGCATCTCCATCCCCTGCTGCAGCATAGCCAGCGGCGTAGCCCTGGTAACAACATCGATAGGGCCAAAATTGATCGACCAGGGTAAAAAGTCAGCTCCTAAAGCTACAATCCAGGGGGCCAGGATAATTAGAGCCACCCTGCCGAAAAGAGCGGGGTTAAAGCGGTTCCAGCCCAGCCCACCCATCAGCTCCTTGGCAATGCCTACAGCTATAAATGTAGCTATGGCTCCCATCCACCAGGCAGTAGTAGCAGATAAACATAGCGCCACCAAAAGCCCCGTTAAAAGGGCGCTGTAGTCACCTAGGCTTGGCTTTTTGCCCATGGCCATGCGGAAGATAAGTTCTGTAACGGCTGCCGTTACCATACAGACCGCTATCATAAAGACGGCATAGAACTTAAAAAAGTAAATGGCCACCAGGCAGGCGGGAATAAGGGCAATGATAACATCCCGCATAGCCTGACTTACTGTAAGATCACTTTTCAAGTGCGGCGCCGGCGTGTATACTAATTTCTGGTTATCCACCAGGCATCTCCTCCTTTTCTAGCTATTTCCTGCTGCGTTGCATCTTTTTCACCGTTGGCTTTACCATGCGTATTAAGTGGACAATAGGCCGCTGAGAAGGGCAAACATACGAGCAGATACCGCATTCAATACAGTCGGTTACATTCCACTCCATTAAAGCACCGTACATTTCAGCTTCAGCATAGATGCTCAACTGGTTAGGGTAGAGCATCATGGGGCAATGATCTACGCACTTACCGCAGCGCACACAATCAGAGTATGACACTTCTTCACGCACCATACTGGGCGGCAGTACCAGAACACCGGTAGTGCTCTTAACAATGCCAGTCACCAGGTTCGCCTGGGCCATACCCGTCATAGGGCCACCCAGTATAACCTTGTGGCCTTTTAGATCTTCTACACCACACTCTTTAAGTATATGACCTACACTGGTACCAACTTTTATGACGTAGTTGCCACATTTGGGCACCGTGGGCCCGCTGACAGTTACAACCCTCTCTATGGAAGGCTTACCATAAACAACAGCTTCATAGCAGGAAATAGTGGTACCTACGTTGCGGACAATGCAACCCAAATCAGCAGAACGGGCGCCCCGGGGGACATCCCGGCCGGTAACGGCTTTAATAAGGTGAGATTTAAAACCCTGGGGATATTTTACTGCCAGGGGGACCACTTCAAATCCTTCCAGGCCCTTAGTTTTCTCGGTGAGGGCCTCAATGGCATCGGGTTTGTTTACTTCAATACCGATATAACACTTTTTGGCACCAATAGAGCGCATAAGAATCTTAGCACCCTCTACCAGCTCCTGGGCACGCTCTAACATCTGGCGGTGATCACAGGTTAAAAAGGGCTCGCACTCAGCACCATTTAGGATCAGGGAATCAACAGGCTTTCTGGTGCTGATATTAGCATGGGTGGGGAAGGCGGCTCCTCCCATGCCTATAATACCTGCTTCCCGGATAGCCTGCCTTATCTCCTCTACCGTCATCTGCTCGGGATCCCTTTTTTCCTTGGGCACAAACTCCTGCGGTCCGCCGTCGCTCTTAATAATTACGCTCATTATTTCGCCACCCGTATAGGCCGGGCGGGGTTCTATGGCTGTTACTGTACCGGAAATGCTGGCATGCACCGGGGCAGCTATAAACTCCTCCGTATCCCCTATTTTTTGCCCTACCTCTACCTTATCCCCTGCTTTAACAAGAGGCTGGTTAGGTGCACCCAGATGCTGCGAAAGGGGGATTACCACCTCTTCCGGAGCAGCCATCCTGGTGATGGCCTTGTCTTCTGTATAACTTTTGTAGTGGGGTATATGGGCCCCACCTTGAAAGGTCTTGACCTCCACTTTCTCACCCCCAAATTAACGTGTTTTGCTAAGTTAAACTTTCTTCCCCTTAGCTGACATTGCGTCCTGGATCTCTTTGGATTTGGAACGATTAACCCACAGGCCAAAAGCCATGGCCAGGACTACCAGTACCCTCAGGGGCTTAAAAAGTGCGCCCCAAAGACGAGCCTGGACAGGAACATCAGGATCTACCGGCAAGCCGTAATACTGGGGTTCGTTTTGCAAGACGAAGATAACTCCAGTCCCTGACATCTCTTCCAGGCCGTATATTCTTGCCTTATTTTTACCACCAGCCTGTAACTTGCGCACCCTGTCGCTGGCTTTGTTAATTAAATCACTTCGGCCGCCAAATTCAATAGCACCGGTTGGACAGGCGTTAGCGCAGGCAGGTTTATAGCCATTGGCAACGCGATCATAACAGAAGGTGCACTTGGTGGGTTGGTTGGTCTGGCGCTCAAAGCTTATCACTTTAAATGGGCAGTTGGCTGCGCAGTAGTTGCAGCCAATGCATTTGTCATAGTCAATAGCAACCGTGCCGACATCTGTGCGGTAAATAGCCCCAACAGGGCAGACTGTAATACAGGCTGCATCGCTGCAGTGCATGCACCTGTTATTGCCAAAATACCAGTTCAGGCGGCCGTCTTCTTCTACTTCATTGAAGGTAACGCGCATCCAGGTACGGGGAGATAAGCTCGGCGGGTTTTCGTAAGTCCCGTTAAAAGTAGTATTTTCCGCCGGAAGCTGGTTCCACTGCTTGCAGGC
>JAAZDU010000176.1 GCA_012512665.1 Bacillota bacterium
CGATAAAAAAATGACAAATTCCTTCTTTTTACAGTATTTTTTTTAAAATGATATGCCGGCGCTCTTTCTTGCTAGTGCCTGCAAACGATTCAACAATAACGCGTCCTTTTCCAGCAATGGAAATAACGTCTCCCTCCTGGACATGCTGCGCCGGGCTTTTAGCAACTTGCCAGTTTAATTTTACCTGTTCGCCTTTAATAAGGGGTGTTGTTTTGGAACGAGAGAGGCCAAAACCCAGGCCTGCCACTGCATCTAGACGCGGTGAAGCTACCGTGCCCTTTATAGTTTTATATCTTTCCCGGGGAAGCTTTAATAGATCCTCTGAAATTTCTTCGGCCACCACCGCGACAGATCCCACTTTCACCCAGTTAGAAAGCATAAAGGAAGCCAGCTTATCATCCAGTACAACCTGGCAGGTAGATAAGCCATCATACAATATGTCCCCCACTTTACCTCTCTCCACCCCCAATCCAAGCAGCGATCCCAAAAAGTCTCCGTGCCGAAGACCTTCTTGGGAAAAATTCCCTCTCACCTGTATATAGCTGAAAGCATCCATCTCCGGCCTAGCGGGCCAATCTGCGGGCCACAGGAAAAGCCTTGCCCTTTCAGCCTGGGGAAAGCCTCCATAAAGGGCGTAGTTTAGCTGCCGGGAAAAGTGTACCAGAACATCCGTTGCCAGACGCTGCAGATGAGGATCCAGGAATTCAGTTTTAAGCTGAACCCGCTCTCTTTCTACCCTCTCAGCAAGGTGCCAGAGGCGTGATGCCCACTCTTTTTCCCGGGGTAGGGTATAAAAAGTCAATATCTCTTTTAATTGCATCTTTTTCTACTCCCTTTTATAAGTTGTTAAAAAAGGGGCATTTTTTAAATGATCGCATATGCCTACAAAAGATTTATTACCAGCCGATGAAGCATCTCCAAAATTATTAAGGCTACCAGAGGAGAAAAATCAACAGCTCCAGCTCCCATGCGAAGAGGAGGAATCACACTGCGAAAGGGGCTTAAAATAGGCTCTGTAAGCTGCCTAACAAAAGCTATAATGTTAGTTAGAAGAGGGCTACTCCTGTAGGGGTCAAGAGGGAGAAAACTGAATAAAATCCTAAAAAAGATAAGATAGCGCAAAACATAAAATAAAATATCTATAAAATTCCTTAAAAATAAAATGCTAACCACCTCTTTGGCCTAATTTTCAAGGCGATCCAGTAAGATCCTTCGTTCTTCCAGTTCGCTTTTTAACTCGCTGGTTAATGAAACGTTGGCAGGAGTAAAAATAAAAATTTGAGGACCAATTTTTTGCGACTCCCCTCCCAAAGCGAAAGCAGCACCGCTAAGAAAATCAATGGTTCTTTTGGCCTCTTCGGTGGACATATTCTCTACATTTAACAGCACTGGCTTATGCTGTTTAAGATGGCCGGCAATAGCCTCTGCCTCTGCAAAATTGACCGGTTTAAGTAGTATAACCTTCATTTCACGGGAACCAGGCAAGCTAACCAACTTTTTTTCCTTGGAAGGAAAAGCTGACATGCGGTTTATCTCTTCAGCATCTTCGTCATCCTTTTCTTCTGCTAAACCCAGAGCAATTAAAATTTTCTCCCAAAACTTCACTGTTAACTAACCCTCCAATCTGCGCTCTCCAAAAAGTGCCGTGCCAATGCGTAATAAATTTGCTCCTTCCTCCACGGCAACCTCAAAATCATTGCTCATACCCATGGAAAGATATTTCATCTCTACCCCGGGTATTTTAATCTGATCAAAAAGAAGCTTCAAGCTGCGGAAGTAGGGACGTACTTCTTCCGGCTGGGCCAGAAACGGTGCTATCCCCATTAAACCACATATTTTCAAGCCGGGCAAGGTAGAAACATCCTCGATAAAATCCTTTACTTCCTCGGGATCCAGGCCAGCCTTAGTCTTTTCTTTCCCAATATTGACCTGAACAAGGACGGGCACGCTTTTTCCCCTTTCCTGACCTTCTCTAGCTAAAAAGCTGGCCAGTTTAAAGCGGTCCAGGGAGTGTATCAGCCGAAATAGGCGCGCAACTTTTCTGGCCTTATTAGTCTGAAGGCGGCCTATAAAATGCCAGTTTACACTATTCGGCAGCGCTGCAATTTTGCCCTCAGCTTCCTGCAGCCTGTTTTCACCAAAATCTTTGAGCCCCGATAAAAAGGCCTCTTTTATCCTTTCCACATCTACTGTTTTAGTAACCCCAATAATTTTAATAAGCCTGGGATCTCTCCCCGACTTTAAAGCAGCCTCCCTTACTTTCCTCCTGACTTCAGCATATCTGTCCGCAAAATTAATGGTTATCCCTCCTTCCCTAGTGAACAACCATTCTTTCTTTTACAGCTTAAGGATTGACAATAACCTGGCTATTAGGGTCAATCCCCTCAACTAAGATCATATCGCCTTCTTTCCCCTTAACCTGAACTTCCTGAAACCTTACAACCCCTGCTGCTTCCAGAAGGTAAACACCTGTTACCTCCTCAACTCTTACTAAAGCATCAAGAGGTAGCATAATACCTTCCTCTTGCGCATAAACCAGATTGGCTTTAGCTATCCTGTGCAGATAAAAATCGGGCAGTTCCCGGGTTATCTCCCAGGTAAAACAATGAGAAGAGTTCTTTTTAAACTCTTCTACCAGTTTCCCGGATACTCTTTCCTGAGGGGCAAAATCAAAGTAAAACCCTACTTGCCCTCCCAGGGCAGCGCCTTGCTCCTCTGTCAGCACCACCGAAAAGTACCACTCATAAGTATCTACAATTTTTGCCAGGGGAGTTCCGCGGTTTATCCTGCCCTTAAAACTATGGTTATTTTCACTGATGTCCAGATCACAATTCTTTTTCAAATCTTCCTGTGCCATATAAAAGAAATTTCCCGGGCCGTACTTCTCCAGACCATCAAGCTGAAAAGATACAACTCCAGCATTGGTAGATAAAATCTTTTCTTCGTAAGCAAGCAGCGGTTCTTCTTCCTCATGGCCTGTGTCTTCATCAAACAGCCCGCCAATTACAGGCACACTTTCCCAAAAACCCTTCTCTTCTTCACTCTCATCACTATCACCTGACTCTTGCAGGGGGCTCGAGCTGACATAAAAAAGCTCTTTCCCCACAGGAACTCTTTTGCCTTCTTCTACAAGAGGCTTTACATAACCAGTCCTGGGCAAAAAAACTACACTTTCGTCTCTAATAATGAGGCCGTAGATAGGCATAAAGGTTTCTATAGAACCCGTTTGCACCCTAAAAGTCTCAATAACTGAATAAGAGTGCTTGTTCCAGATCCATCCCAAAATCATTTGCACTAAAACAACCCCGGTCAGGATAAAGAGCATCCTGCTAAAAGAACTCTGCCTGAACCACTTCTTTTGAGCCTTATCTTGACTTTTTACCAACTTTAGCTTGGGTTTCATTATCTTTGACACCATTGCCCAGGCTCAGCTAAAGCCATAATGGCCATCATGCTCCCTGTTTTTTTACCGTCTCTCCGATAGGAGTAAAAGAGGTCTTGATGGCAAAAAGTGCAATAGCTGCTGCTGGCTATAAATTCAGCCTTAACGCCCGCCTTTATCAACTGCTTGCGGTTAGTCTCTTTTAAATCAAGAGTCATTTTTTTCCCCTGCTTACAGTACACCAGCTCCTCCAAGCGTCCATTCTCGGCAAAAGAATTTATTACATCCTGTTCCACTTCATAACAACAGCTAGCTATGGACGGTGATATAGCAACTTTTACATTCTCAGGACGGGTCGAATAAAGAGCCTTCATTGTTTTCAATAGCTCTATACCTATACCTGCCGCAGTACCCCTCCAACCGGCATGGGCTAAACCAATTGCCTCATTGACAGGATCAAAAAAATATAGAACAACACAATCCGCGGCCATGATACCTAATACAATACCTTTTTGGGCTGTTACCAGGGCATCAGCGGGTAAATGCTCTTTACAGCCGGCAAGCCCAGAGTTCGCCTCCAACACCCTGCTGCCGTGGACCTGTTTGACCAGCACAAGTTCTGCCTCGGACAAACCAAGGGCGTGAAGAAATAATTGTCTATTCCTAAAAACTGCTTCTGGCCTGTCCCCACCCTTTAAACCCATGTTAAGGGAGCTAAAAGGGCCTGTGCTAATACCTCCCTTGCGGCAGGAAAAACCATGGTACAAGCCACTTATTTTTTTTAACATTGGACTTTGCCAAAAGGTTATCCCTTTTACCTTTTTCAGGCTATCACTCATTTTCTTCCCACTCTTACCAGTCCCAAATTTAGAGCGGCTGCCTCCTGCAAGGCTGCCTCTAAGTCAACAGTCCTTTTCTCTGCATTAAGCAGGCTGAGATGCCCCCCGGTAAAGCTGGCATGAATCAGCGAGTCCCATTTGCTTATTCCGCTCGTTGCTTTGCTGCCAGGAAGGTCATCCCCTGTTTTCTCTGGCATGAACTCTCTATTCTTTTTGTCAAAATATTGGGAGGCCGCCTTCCCTGGCGCAGCAGACAGGGAAAAACAAAGATTAAACTCGTTGCGAAACTGCTCAACTCTCCGTGCAATATGATCGGCCAGCTTCTGGGAGAGATGTAATAAAGCCGGCTCCCCTAAGTCCTTGCAGCCAGTAAGGATAAAAATGCATTCTTTAAGGCCATAAAACCTGATATCCAAAGACCCCCTGCGCAGCACCCTGCCAATATTATCATCTTTCTGCAGGCAGCTGGCATGAGAAAGTTGTTTGTCCATTAACAAGGGTAAATCTTTGGCTTTTAAATGTGAGAGCACTTCCAGGCAATGTATGAGCTGCAACACAGCGGTTCGTAAGAGCCGGTCGAGCTCGACCAAAAATAGATCTACATTTTGCTTATAATAGGCCAGCATGGGCAGGTTAATACACAGGGCTGCCACGCTACCCCAGTTGGGAATAGTATTTAAACATACGCGCTGCCCTCCCGGGCTATAAGCAGCAATGACATCGGCATTAAAGCTGCTGTCCTGAAAAGAAAAATAAACATTTTTGCCTTCCCTGGCCATCTTTAGGGCCTGTAAGTACAGATCATAGTTTGCCGAAGCCGGTGAGCGGTTGGTTTTCTTATCTGATTGAAAGACAACAGTAATATTGCTATAGCTTTTGAGAGAACTCAATAACGCCGCAGACACTATTCTTCCGGCTGCAGAAGTATTTAACCCAATATTGAAACTAATAGGAAGTATCGGGCTGTCCTTCCCATCAGTTAAAGATTGCATAAAGATTTCAATTGCATAAGTAAGATTGCTTTCTGTAACAGGGGCCTTGTTATGCAAAAGGTATTTGGAGAATGAACTATCAAAGTTTACAAGAGTTAGCTCTTCATGCAGCTCTAACTGCATATTCCTTATAAACTGTCCTGCCTCTAAAGCAAGCTCGAAAATATTATGTTTATAGGCTGCTACTTTTAATTCTAAAAGGTCAAGAAAGGCCGAAGCAGGGGCTTTACTGTAATAAGGCAGGCCGTAAAAATACACTTGTCCCTCATTATATAATTTTACAATCTCAGGGGAGAGTAAATTATCCAGGTAATACTTTTTGCTAACGGCAACAGCAATCTGCTGCATTTTCTTTTGCGGGGACCAGGATGAATCGTTTCCCCTTTCTCCCGTCTCTAAAAGAATATCTTTTACAACTTCCATAAGCTCCGATTTAGCTTCTCTAATGCGAGTCCTTTTATCCCTGTATAAAATATAGGCTTTTGCCGTCCGGGCATGACCATTTTCAATCAACACTTTATCCACAACATCTTGAATGTCTTCTACTGCCTGTATAAGGCCCTCGATCTTATTTTTCTCCAGGGTTTCTATTACTTGCTCTGTAAGTTTCTCAGCCAGCCGACGGTCTTCCCCACCCACGGCTTGGGCGGCTTTAAAAATAGCCTCGGTAATCTTTTCAGGCTTAAAAGCAACTATGCGACCATCTCTTTTACAAATTTCCTTAAGCATAACCTATCAGGAGGCGAAACCTGCAGCAAAGCTACTCCTGATCTTTAGACTCTCCTTCCCGCTCCTGATCCCTTAAAACTATCATCTTTTCCAATTCTTTTTTAAAATCTTCAATTGTTTGGTACTTATGAAAAACGGAGGCATAGCGGACATAAGCAACTTCATCCAGGCGGCGCAGCCTGACTAATAAAAGCTCTGCAATCTCTTCTGTACTAACTTCACGCCCTAGATTGCGCAGCTCTCTTTCCACTTCTTCAACCAAGCCCTGCAGCGCCTGCAAGGATATCTGCCTTTTTTCTGCAGCACGAATCAAGCCGTCAAGAAGCTTGTTGCGATCAAAGACTTCCCTGGCACCGCTGCGCTTTCTAACAATAATAGGTATTTCTTCAACCCTTTCGTAAGTTGTAAACCTTTTGGGA
>JAAZDU010000177.1 GCA_012512665.1 Bacillota bacterium
CTTTCTACAAAGCCCAGATCCGGCTCCCGGTGCTCGTTCAAGGGGGTAGGCACGGTAATGATAATATTATCCACTTCACGCAGCCGTTTGAAATCGGAAGTCGGCTTTAAAACACCGGATTTAACATAGCCTGCAATATCGTCGGCAGGTATATAGCCTATGTAGCTCTGTCCTTTTTCCAGCTGCTTAATTTTTTCTTCGTCAATGTCAAAACCGATAACGGTTAACCCGGCCTCGCAAAAATCCATGAGTAAAGGAAGCCCCACGTAGCCGAGGCCGATGATACCTGTGCTGCTATTTTTTCTACACATTTTATACACCCCAAAACTAGAACCAGACTTAAAATTATTGATCATTATTATTGTACTAAACGATCTCTTTATAAAGCGTTTCATAGCGGTCTACAATATTCTCTAAGTTGAAATTCTCCTTTATCCGCTTTCTGGACGCCGTTCCTAGCTTCTTTCTTCCTTCATGACCCATTTCGATCAGCTTTATCCAGGTCTGTGCAAGCGCTTTAGAATCTCTGGGAGGGACAACGTATCCTGTATCGCCGACAATTAACGCAGAATCGCCAACATCAGTCACTACGCAGGGAACTTCACATGCCATTGCCTCACCAACAACATTGGGAAAACCTTCTCCATAAGAGGATGAAGAAGTTGCTATGTCCATCGCCGCTGTGAGACGAGGCATATCATCCCTTCTTCCCAAGAGATGAAACTGCTGCCTGAGGCCTGTTTTTTCAATTGGTTCCGCTATCTTCCTGTTTTCCCAGGTAACTCCTTCACCACAAAGCATAAAATGTATTTTATATTGGGTTCTAAATATGTGATCCTTAAGGATAGAAACAGCTTGAATAAAATTTTGATGATCTTTTTGAGGGTCATAGCGGGCTACTAATCCAATAATCAGAGCATCGTCTGGAATGTTTAGCTCTTTTCGCACGGGCAATTTCGCTTCCGGATCAGGAACAAAGGAGGAAAGTTCGAAACCGTTAGGAATAACTATCATTTTTTGAGAATTATAGCCTAGTTTTGCATGAACACGTTTAGATGCTTCAGAACAACATATAATTTTATTAGGCAGCCTATTTGAAAATCTTGCACAGGCTTTTGCTGTCCAGATTGTCGTACGCTTGTTTCCCCCAGGGTCAAGGTTGCTGTGGTGAATTCCCCAAACCACTGGTACCCCCCCGGCCAGTTTAGCAGCCAATCCTCCAATAAGATCGGCGTGGTACATCCAAGTTTGAATAAGATGAGGCCGCTTTTGCCTGAGCAACCTACCTAAACGAAAGATACTGCGAGGATCTGGAACTCCCCGGCTCATCCCCAAAGCCTGTACCTCGATCCCCAGCGCTTTGATTTTTTCGCCAATCGGCCCAACACTGGTTAAAGAAATTACTTCAGGGTAAAATGCCGTTCTATCTGCTTTAGTCAGCAGTTTATAGAGCATCGTTTCTGCCCCACCGGTATTAAGGCCAGTTATAATATGAATCATACTCAAAAAACCCTCCGATTACTACTCTGTGGTTTAATTAATTTTTTGACATGACTTACTATAAAGCGATACTGCACTGCCTAATAAATAAACCCAAACAAAGTGACGAGCACTAAACCTCAAAATACTAGTTTCAACAAATTGATGTATATAAAATCCAAACAATAAAACGCCAATAGTAATAAAAGCTATTCGAAGTTTTTTTTCGATTGTCTTATTTAATCTGAGGCTAAATATTATCCCATAAATCCATAAAAAACACAATACAATATAACCTAAAATACCAATTTCAGAAGTAATTGCAAGATGAGCATTGTGAGCGCCTTGGGTAAACCCTTCAGGTTGCAAAACCGCTTCTTGGCTGACACCAAAACCAACACCGGTTAGAGGACTTTCTAAAACAGAAGAAATAAGAGGTATCCATAATTGGTCCCTTAGGTTTAGACCGACGGCAATTCGATTAATTAAGCCTCCTAATATTGAATCGGGTAATATTATATAAGTGAAACCTAGCAGCAATCCTGTTATTAAAATAATTAATATTGATTTAAATATCTTAGAAGATAGTTGTTTTTGTGAAAAAACAACAAGTAAACATAAAACAATAATTGTAACGCTTATACCAGCTCTGGAAAAAGTAAAAATTAGAGCCATAAATTGAATTCCAAAAAAAAACATAGATTTGGTTTTTCCCCATATATCAGCGAAGTATAAGGCAATAGTACTGGCTAGAGAAATCATAAGGGTAGCCGCTAGTGAATTAGGATTTCCGGTTAGGGAGGATATTCTTAATAGAGGGGGAGCTCCAAATAATTTTTGTTCAATTGTAAAAAATCCTATTTTTAAAATACCTATTCTTGAACCATCAACCCAAACATTTTCTCCAACAATGAGTATTAAAAGTCCAATAAAAGCGAGCATAGCTCCAAACCAAGATAGATAGTTTAATATAGAAAAAAAAGTATTGATGGGTTCTTTATCATAAAATGTTACGATAAATAAAATATAACTTGGTATAAAAATCATAAAAGAACGCTGGATAACAAATTCTGGATAAAGACTCCAAAAACTTGTAGTCATACTCCATAAAAAAAGTCCTGTCCACATAATAAGAATAAATAATTTAGATGTTTCGAGTTTAACTTTGATAAATGGTAATAGGAAAAGAAATAATAAAATATATAATAAAATTATTATATGGGCATGATAGGGTATAATCGGATTTCTTTGGGCATTCTTTAATTCTAATAAAAATGGAATACAAGTAAATATTATTAAGATTATTTGTAAAATATTTGTCTTAATTGTTAATTTATGATTAATCATAATAAAACCTCTAAATATTTATCACAAATAGTACCTAGAGAAAACCTCATTGCTCTATTACTTAGCATTTCTTCGTTTGTTGGAAAATTAATTATATTAATAATCTCCTTAGCTAATAATTCTACATCTCCTACGGGTACTAGAGAACCATACTTGCCGTTCTCCAAAATCTCCGCAGGACCGCCAGGGCAATCAGTGCTGACCACTGGACAGCCACAGGCCATTGCCTCAACAAGAACGTTACCAAATCCTTCCGATAAAGAAGAAAGTACAAAAACAGATGCCTTACTCATATAAGCAAAGGGATTATCAACAAAACCTGGCATTGAAACATCATCATTAAGGCCAAGCTCTTGTACCAATGCTTCCAGCTTACTCCGCTGTTCTCCTTCACCTAAAATTACCAATCGAGTTAATCTATGTTTCCTAACAATTGAAAAAGCTTTTATCAAAGTCGGAAAATCTTTTAGTGCTGTTAAACGGCCAACTCCTAAAATAATCGGTGGCGAATCATCAGTAAACCAGGGATGCTTAACTGGTTCTCCTGATTGTAGAAAGAGCTCTGGAGTCACAACCGGGTTGTAAATAACTTTTATGCGTTCACGGACAATACCCGTGGCCTCGGCATAATCATTTGCTACCCCATTTGAAACAGCAATAATTCCATCAAACCAAGAATTGCAATACTTCATTAAATAAAAGCTTAATATCTTTTTAATAGAAAAAGAATTACGCAATCTAGTAGAAATAGTCCCGGCTAATATTATTACAACCCTTGTTGATACTTTTGATAATAATTTAGCCAACAAAGCTACTATATTTGCATGGTCTAAAGTTGAAAGCAATACCACTGGCCTTTCTTTCCGTAGGTAACGTACCAAACCAGGAAAAGCCAGCAAAACCCTTGAAGCCTCTAAGTCAATAATGCGTACCTCGGGGGGCACCTGAGAAAGATAAGGGCCTTCAGCTTTAGCAAGGACAATATCTACATTCAATCCTCTTTCAACAAAACCTCTGGCTAAATGCACCATCATCCTTTCAGCCCCACCGCCACGCAATGAAGGTAAAAAAAGAGCAATTTTAGACTTATTATTCATAACAATATATCTCCTAGCCAATTTCTTGACAGATGAATAAATCTGGTTGGTAGCATTATTTGTTTATATTTTAATTTATGCTCTCAGTTTTTCGCGAACTGTTTGATATATCAAGGCATAACTGAATCCACTAAGCGCATTTACTTTATCACGCCAGCTATCTGGAATTGTTTCAATAGGTTGGATAGAATATTGTTCAACAAAAATTGCTAACGATGCAAGCCATGATATAATCTCGTCAATGCTGTTAGTAGTTATCGTATTAGAACGTGGCCAGATTTTTATTAGCAACTTAAGCGCCGTTTCGTTAAAAATATTTAATTTTTTAATAGAATCACTTAAGATTAAGCGTTCTACTAAAGAACGTAAGTCCCGCCGTAACCATAAACCATATTGATGATGCAGTTTGGCAGCTTGGTCCGATGGTCCTTCAGAACCCAAACAACGCCCTGTTCGAGCCCATGGCAAGCTACCTATATTTCCGGGCAGCGTTGGTAAAAGACCTTCATATACCCTATTATCACGAAGGTTTACATCTAAACTCCACATAAAGCCAAAAGTTTTTGGTGCAGTAAAAAGTTGATAAAGGGGTATGCGTTCCGCTACATAACTCATACAAGCTTGTAGTTTTCGTCTCATATAATGAATTTGTTTCTCCATTTCCCAATACTGATACTCTTTTTTTCTTTTAATATACTTTCTATAGGAATAAGCGTCATTTAATACAAGTTCTTTATTTGCTTGTAAAACTATATTTTTTATAATACCAAAACGGTTTAAGTTTCCTTTAATTTCAGGATTTAATTGTAATACATGTCTACCTGAAAACTCGGCTCGTCCAACACTATCACCATAACTTCCAGCAATAACAGCATCAACCCCGTCAAGTTGTCTTACTTTAGATAAAGCATGCAAATGAAGTGGAGAAAACTCTGCCCCTAAAGCACCAGCGATAGTAATATTTTCCTTCAATATTTCTGCACTTAATATAAAATGCTGCCACTCCCAGCAATAACGTCTTGCAATTTCTTGTGCATAGATTACATCCCGACATTCCGGCAAACCCCAAGTCAAAGCTATTACATCGCCCGAGAAATCTCCACTGAGCTGTAATTCACGTATAATTCCAGCAACAATTCTACTATCTAGTCCGCCTGACAACAATATTCCTATAGTTTTTCTTCCTTTTAAGTACTGCAAAGCTTCCTGCCTTAAAGCTTCTTTAAATTCATGAACTATTTGTTCAATAGGTAATCTTACACATCCATGTTCTGGAACCTGGGCGTACATCATGCTGCCATTATTATCAGGACAACCCATCCATGGAGTTTTTAGAAGTCCGCTTACTAATGTTCTGTTACCATAAAGATAACTCGAGTTAATAAATTCTATTATTCCTACAGGGTCGATCTGCCGTTTTTCAGGGGGAACATTTTTGAGTGCAGAGCTAATTTGCGTATAAAATTGGTATGGATTATTGCCTTTCAAAAAATAAGGATAATGACTACCGAGATGGCTATATGCAGCAAACCAATCCTCTGGTGTAACATTTTGTTTATGTTGTGGATCTTTTATCTTATATACATCCATGATGCTTTTGCCTTTAACAGCTTTCCTTTCGAATTTGTACATTTAAAAGTATTTTTTTTAATTTATAACGGCTTTCCGCAACATTTAGGACCAATATTAGGGCTATATATACACTTGCTCCGAAAAATATTTGACCTACAAGTGCAAAACAACCTGAGTAAGACATAACGAACAATAGAGACAGGGCCATAGCGGCACTTGCCAACAGAATCTTTAAAGCATCTATATGCAGTAAACTTGGGATAGGAAAAACTTTTTTACCCCAAATATAACTGAGAAACCCAGCAACAGTAAAAGAAATTAATGTTGCATAGGCTGCCCCAATTATCCCATAAACTGGGATCATGAATAAGTTGAGAACAATATTGATAACCGCCGCAATAAGAGAAACCCATAGTTGCCCTATAGTCTTTGTACCCAATTGAAAAGATAAATCAAGGTAGTAATGCTTTAGTCCTGAAAAAAAGAAAGCAGGAGCGATCCAGGGTATAATACGAGTTGCTGCATCCTGAAACTCTATACCTAGCACCACACCCGAAATATTTTTTGAAAGCATGATCATACCGACAACAGCAGGAAGTGCTATGGCAAGTAATAGAGTAGCATTCTCCTTAAGTTGCTCAGCGGCAGCTTTAACCCCTTTTTGTTCCAACGCCTGAATAGCTAGAGGATAAGCAGCCAGGTTAACTGTCATCATCAGTACACCTAAGCTTCGCTGTGCCAGATCATAGCCTGCAGCATACAAGCCTGTAGCTTCTGAACCAAGAAGCCATCCTATGATAAAACGATCTGAACTGCTTATTATAAAATTTAGAGCAAATGTAGCCGTAAGGGGTAGCCCATAAGAAAGCAATTTGCTTATAATCGCTTTGTCAAGATAAAAAGCAATGTTCCCCCTCCACCTATTAAAGGGAAGCACAACTCCAGCTAAAAACATGCCAAGCAATAGCCCCAATAATGGGCCAAACACTCCAAAACCTAAAAAAATAAATAATATGCCTATTGCAAAAGCAAGGCCAGCCTTAGTAACAGATAGCAAACCATAACGTAAAGGAGAAAGCTGGCTGCGTGCAAACTCCAAGTTCAGTTCAAACCAAGACTGTGTCCATAGTAGAGGAATAGCCAACCCGATAAGTTTTCTCAAAGCAGGCTCGGGCCAAAATAGTAAAAATAAAACACCTATAATCCCTGTAAATAGACAACAAAAACTAAATCC
>JAAZDU010000178.1 GCA_012512665.1 Bacillota bacterium
GGATTATACCCAAAGATGCAACAATAGAAGTCAGCCTGCACGAGGGCGTGGCTTACCTGGATCTTCCCGAAGAACTTAATCGCCTAGCAAATTCATCTCAGGCAGCAGCTGCTTTACGTTCTCTTTTATTAACTTCCTCGCAGTTTTCGACGGTAGATAGTATCTGTTTTCTGGTAGAAGGGCGCCGGGTTGAACATTTTTGCTCAGACGAGATAGCGATCGACAAAAATTTCCCTGCCCATGCGCCGGGGTCTAAGAGGCCAGTGCTTTATTTTCCCTCCCGTTCAGGGTCAAGGTACTACCTTTTAGTACAGGATGGAAAAGAGATAAACTACCCGCTCAAGGATGACGAGGATCTGTTAAAAGCTCTTTTCCAAAAAGGGAAGAGCTTCTTCCCCGAAGGCCTGAGTGTGCTGGGTATAGAGCTTTACAGCAATAAAATGATTGTTAATTTAAGCGAAGAGTTTATGAAGATCTTTCCTGTAGATGGAACGGAAGAGGACAAAGCCAGAGCTGCTGTTATCTTAGACGCCATCTTTCTTACCATAGCGGAAAACTTTGGGCCGGATACTATTTCCCTAATGGTTAACGGGCGCCGCATACAGCCAGAAGGCTACCCGCTGCTGGAGAGGGAGATAACAAGGCCCTTTTATATAAACCCGGAGTAGGGAGTATGGAATTATAAAGGAGTTCATTTCTTGAAAGCCAAGCTTTTACAAAAAAAAATAATTTTTTTACTGCTTGGGGCCTGCCTACTGGCTGTTTTTCTTCTTCTTTTTTTTGTGAGAGAGCAACCCTTTCAAGATCCTTTTCCCGGGTCTAATTCTGTTTTGCCGGAGGAGCTAGAAGAAAGAGAGCAGCAGGCCTTTGCCAAGCCGGTTAATCATGGTAGCTATAAGCCTCTTGTTTACCTCTTAACCCTGGAAGATGATTACTTAATGCCCATTACACTCGCCCTGCAGGCAGAAAAAGAAGGTAACGAGCTGGCAGGCTGGCTGATGGAACAGCTTTTTGGCTGGCCTTATCCAAATCTGGCCCGCAGCCCTGTTCCAGAAGGAATGCCCATGCCGGAGGTAACGCTAAGCCAGGAGAGAGCAACTTTAAATTTTCCGGCCCTGCCGCCAAATCTTACTATCAGCAGTGTTGAAGAGAGCTTTTTTATAAAAAGCCTGGTCCTGACCTTAACAGAAATTCCCCAAATAAAGGAAGTTAGCTTTTTGCTGGAGGGGAAAGAGAGCGAAGCTATTTTTGGGTACACCGATACCTCTGCTCCCCTCAAACGCCCCTCTTCTATAAACTTGGCAGAAGAAGATCTGAGCGCCGGTACGCCTGTGCGCGTTTGGTTTGGCGATTCACAGGCCCTTTTTGCTGTGCCCCTCACCTTTGTCTCAACCGTGGAGGGCGATTATCCCACCCGCTTTGCCCTGGAAAAGCTGCTGGAAGGCCCGCCTGCCGGCAGCGCCCTGACCCCAGTAGTGCCCCAGGGCACAACTCTCAAGGGGCTCAGGGTGCAAGAAAAGCTGCTGGAGGCAGATTTTAGCCGGGAGCTTATTGATAATCATATGGGCGGTTCAACAGGAGAGGCCCAGACGCTCCGCTGCCTGGTGCTGACGGCCACTGAAGCTTTGCAGGGCCTGGAGTTGCAAATCCTGATTGAGGGAGAAATAGTTGACTCTCTGGCAGGGCACTTTCTCATATCCAGGCCCCTCCCCCGGGAAACGGTAAATCTTTTGCCTTGAATTTTTCCCCTGCTTGAGATAGAATGTGAAAGATCGTTGGTGAATGGGAAGTGATCCAAGGTGTTAGCTTTTAAAAATCAGGTAGCCTTGCTTCTGGCCCAGGTCCTGGAGATGGACAAAGAAAATATTTTTAAGCTGCTGGAAATACCGCCTGAGCCTGAGATGGGCGAGGCGGCTTTTCCCTGTTTTCACCTGGCCAAGCTGATGCGCAAGGCACCTCCTTTAATCGCTAGTGAACTTGCTTCCAGCTAAAAAGACAGGCTGTCAAAGGGCAGCCTTGTGCAGAAAATAGAGGCCAGGGGCCCATATTTAAACTTTTTTGTGGACCGCAAGCAGCTTACGCGCCAGCTTCTCAGGGAAATTCAGGAAGAGAAAAATAATTACGGTGCATCTACCGAGGGCGAGGGTAAAACCGTAGTGATAGATTTCTCCGCTCCCAATATAGCCAAGCCCTTCGGTATTGGCCACCTGCGCTCCACGGTTATTGGAAACGCCCTTTACCGCATTTACCGCTTCCAGGGTTATCGCGTAGCGGGGATAAACCACCTTGGCGACTGGGGAACCCAGTTTGGTAAGCTTATAGTTGCCTATAAAAAGTGGGGGGAGGAAGAGGCTTTAGAAAAAGACCCTATAGGTTACCTCTACCAGCTCTACGTAGCCTTCCACCAGAAAGCCAAAACTGAACCAGGCCTAGAGGACGAGGCCCGCAGCTGGTTTAAGGCACTGGAAGATGGCGATGAAGAAGCCTTATCCCTTTGGCGGCGCTTTAAAGATTTAAGCCTGGAAGAGTTTAAGCGCATCTACGACTACTTAGGCATTCATTTTGATTCCTACCAGGGGGAGAGCTTTTACAATGACCGCCTGGGGCAGACCATTTCATTTCTCCAGGAGAAAGGCCTGGTTAAGGAAAGCCAGGGCGCCCTCATCGTGGATCTGGAGGCCCACGGCCTTCCACCTTGCCTGCTGCGCAAAAAAGATGGCGCCACCCTCTATATCACCAGGGATCTGGCTGCTGCCATTTA
>JAAZDU010000179.1 GCA_012512665.1 Bacillota bacterium
AGCATATTTTTATTTATTTCTATATCTATTTTTGAACACAAAAAACCGCCAAAGGGAATGAACCCCCTGACGGTTGGCGCTTGCGATAAGCAAACTTTGTAATTGTAAACAAACTCGTGTGTAATGAAACAGTAATTTAACGCTTGGAAAACTGCGGCGCCCTGCGTGCTTTTTTCAGGCCGTACTTTTTACGCTCCTTCGCTCTGGGATCTCTTATCAAAAAGCCTGCTTTTTTTAACACGGGCCTGTACTCTCTGTCTGCCTCCAGCAGAGCCCTGGCAATACCGTGTCTGATTGCCCCAGCCTGCCCGGTAAAGCCCCCTCCTTCTACCTTGGCAATAACATCAAATTTATTTATGGTATCCGTTATCTGTAAGGGACTGCGAACCATTATTTTTAAAGCTTCTAAGCCAAAATAGCCTTCCAAATCCTTATTGTTGACAAGAATTTTTCCTTCACCAGGAACAAGCCTTACACGGGCAACGGATTTTTTCCTTCTCCCCGTTCCATAAAACTGCACCTGAGCCATTTTTACCCTCCTTTCAAGCCACAATTCCAGCCACCATACTTTTTAGAGCCACAATATATTGAAAAGCTTTAAATACTTAATTCTAGTTTCTCTGGTTTTTGAGCCTCATGAGGATGCTCCTCACCACTGTAAACTTTAAGTTTTTTCAGCATGGCCCTGCCCAGGCGGTTGTGAGGCAGCATGCCCTTAACTGCCAGGTAAACTGCTTCGCCGGGTTTTTTTTCTGCCAGCTCTGCGTAAGGTATTTGTTTAAGACCTCCAGGGTAGCCTGAATGGCGGTAATAAACCTTTTGCTGGGCTTTTTTACCGGTTAAAAGGACCTTGGCCGCATTAAGAACGATCACATGATCCCCTGTATCAACATGGGGGGTAAAAATGGCTTTATGTTTACCCCGCAGAATTTTGGCTACCTCAGCAGCCACCCTGCCCAAAGGTTTATTAGCAGCGTCAACGACGTACCATTTTCTCTCCAACTCTTCTTTTTTTGCCATAAAAGTGCGCTGGCTCATCGTCTTCCCTCCTTAAGCTATAGCCGAAACCACAAGCATAATTTTATACAGTATTACAGCCGCTGTCAAGTTATTACCGGTATTTAATACTCCATAAACATAAACCATGGGGTGGAGCGGTAACACCAGCCTTATCCCTATCCCTGGCCTGCAAAATTTTTTCTATATCTTCCGGCCGGGCTTTTTTGTTTTGACCAATTTCAAGCAGGGTGCCAATCATAATGCGAACCATTTTGTAAAGAAATCCATCCCCTGTAAACTGCATCACTACAAAGTTACCTTTGTGAAGTAGTTTAAAATCAGTAATAGTGCGTATGTTGTTCTTTACCTTGCTGCCTGCCGCTTTAAAAGCAGTAAAATCATGGGTACCCACCAGGTACCGGGCGGCTTCCTCCAACTTGGCAAAGTCAACCTCTTGGGGGTAATGCCAGGTATACAGGCGGCGAAAAACATCCGGATAAAAACCAGTGTCTATTGTATAGCGGTATGTTTTTTCCCTGGCGCTGCGACAGGCGTTAAAATTGTCTGCTACAATTTCAGCATGCCATACCCTGATATCTGGCGGCAGCATACTGTTTAAAGCCAGGGGCAGCTTTGCCAGCGGGATGAAAGGTGGTGCTTTAAAGCTTACAACTTGCTCCCGGGCATGCACTCCGGCATCAGTGCGCCCGGCGCCCGTAACCTTTATTTCTCTTTTATAAAGCACCTGCAGCACCTGCTGCAGCACTCCCTGTATAGTGGTGGCATTTTGCTGCACCTGAAAGCCGCTGTAGCATGTACCATCATAGCTTAAATGTACCTTGTAGTTTAGCATAACACTCACCTATTATATGCCAGTGATAACAATTCCCACCATAAGGGCTGCGACGACGGCAAGAGCGCAATAATCGAGCAGCGTTGTTTTTAGCTCTCTCATTCTGCTGCGGTTTTCTCCGCCCCTGTAACAGCGGGCTTCCATAGCCACCGCCAGCTCGTCAGCTCTACGAAAGGCACTGACAAAGAGAGGTACCAAAAGCGGGATAAGGCTTTGAGCTCTGCGAAAAACGTTGCCCGAATCAAAATCTGCGCCTCTGGCCATCTGAGCTTTTCTGATCTTATCGCTCTCGTCCATCAGCGTTGGTATAAACCTGAGTGCTATGGTCATCATCATGGCAATTTCATGCCCGGGCACCCCAATTTTTCTAAAAGGCCGCAAGAGCTGCTCTATACCGTCAGTCAAGGATATGGGAGAAGTAGTGAGTGTGATCAACAAGGTGGCAATTACCAGCAGCAACAACCTAAGCGTCATAAAAGTCCCCAGGTAAACTCCTGCTTCTTCCACCGTAACAGGACCTAGCCGCAACAGAACCTGCCCTCCCTTGGTAAAAAAGAAATGAAGGATGATAGTAAATAATACGATATATACTATGGGCTTTAAACCGCGGATGACGTAGGGAAAAGGCAGGCGCGAGAGAATAAAAGCTCCCAAGATAAATAACCCCAGAATAAAAAATCCAAAAAAAGTTTTAGCTAAGAAAAGAGCTGCGATCAGCATTAACAGGCAAATAATTTTTATTCTTGGGTCCAGTAAATGCAGAAATGATTCTCCCGGCAGGTAGTGGCCAATGGTAATGCTACGCATAACAGTATTACAACTTCCCTTCTTTTTTCCAGAGGGCCAAGATTTCTTGCTTTGCCTCTTCCAGGGAAAAGACATTGGTCTTAACTTTTTTTCCTTTTTCTTTAAGCTTTTGCATCAGGGCCACTGTTACCGGCAGGGAAAGCCCAAGTTTTTCTAAGGGCTGGCCGCTAGAAAAAATTTCGGCCGGATTCCCTTCCATGGCCAGTTTCCCTTGATGCAAGATAAAAAGCCTGCTTGCCAGCCTGGCTACCTCTTCCATATTATGGGTTACCATAATAATGGTTTTGCCAGCCTCTAGATGCAGTCGCTGGATTAATTTTAACAAATGCTTCCGACCAGCAGGATCAAGCCCAGCAGTAGGCTCATCCAAGATAAGCGCCTGGGGCCGCATCGCCAGCACTCCTGCCAGGGCCACCCTTCTTTTTTCACCGCCGCTCAAGTTAAAAGGGGAGCGTTCCTTAATGGCATTGTAGTCCAGCTCGACATACTCTAGCGCCTCCCGCACCCTTTCCTGAATTTGAGGGGCAGGTAGGTCAAGGTTTTTGGGGCCAAAGGCCACGTCTTCAGCTACCGTTTCAGCAAAAAGCTGCTGTTCTGGAAATTGAAAGAGAAGGCCAATCTTCTGCCTTACCTGGCGCATCTCGATCTTATCTTTCCAGATATCCTTGCCCTCAATTCTGACAGAACCAGCAGTAGGTTTTAGTAACCCGTTAAAATGCTGCACGAGGGTAGACTTACCAGAACCTGTATGGCCAATAATGCCGATAAACTCTCCTTTTGCAATGGTTAAACTGATATCGTGCAGCGCTACTGTTTCAAAGGGTGTCCCGCACATATATATGTGCTTTAAGTTTTGTATTTCTATGAGCATAAGAACTCCACCAGTTCCTCAAGACGAAAAATGCCTGGAGGTATTGGTAATCCGGCAGAACGGAGTTCTCTAGTCAGCTCTACAACAGGAGGGTAAGTGAGGCCCAGCTTGGTCAGATCAAGCTCACCTTCAAATATTTCCTCAACACGCCCAACAGCATAAATAGCTCCGTCCTGCATAATACAAATACGATCGGCTTGAAGTGCTTCCTCCATAAAATGTGTTATATAGATGATCGTTACCTTCTCTTCCTGATTCATGCGCCGAATTGTCTGCAACACTTCTTCTCTGCCCTGCGGATCAAGCATGGCGGTAGGCTCGTCCAACACCAGGTAACGCGGCTTCATGACCATTGTGCCGGCTATGGCCAGCCGCTGTTTTTGCCCCCCTGATAAAAAATGCGGGGCATGCCTGGTATATGGATGCAGACCAACCAGCTCCAGCGCTTCTTTGACCCTTTGGCGAATAATTTTTGCCGGCAATCCCAAATTTTCCAGGCCAAAGGCCACATCCTCTTCCACAGTGGTGGCAACTATTTGATTGTCAGGGTTTTGAAACACCATACCCACTAAGCGCCTGATTTCCCAGAGGGCATCTTCTTCCTTAGTATTTAAACCGTTTACCCACACATTACCTGAATCAGGAATGAGCAAGGCGTTAATATGCCTGGCCAAAGTTGATTTACCAGAGCCATTAGGTCCTATAATAGCCAGGTATTCGCCTTGCTCCACCGTTAAGTTTACACCTTTTAACGCCGGTATCTTCTCCCCTGCCTCCCGCCGGTAGCTATAAGATACATCTTGTATGGTGATCTGTAATTTCACCAGTACTCCCTTCTTTTGCCCTCAAAACTATGAGACAAGTTCTAAAATTACCATAGGAGCTGCATCACCCCGGCGGTACCCTTTTTTTAGAATACGGGTATAACCTCCTGACCTTTCCTTATAGCGAGGTCCAATGGTATCAAAAAGTTCTTTAACTACTGTTTCACTTAGCAGGTATGCCAGGGCCTGCCGGCGGGCGTGCAGATCTCCTCTTTTAGAAAGTGTAATCATTTTATCAACAATTTTTTTTGCTTCTTTTGCCCTAGCCTCTGTTGTTTCTACTCGCCCTTCCTTTAAAAGAGAGGTCACCAGGTTGCGCAGCAGTGCCCTGCGGACACTGCCTCTTCTTCCCAGTTTTCGGTAGGCCATCCTGAACGCCTCCTTCTGCAGTCTTCTCTATTTCTTATTCCTTGCTTTCCTTAAGAGAAAGATTTAATTCTTTGAGCCTGTTTACAATTTCTTCTAAGGATTTTTTCCCAAGGTTTCTTACTTTCATCATTTCCTCTTCTGTCTTCTGAATTAATTCTTCAACAGTATTGATCCCTGCCCTCTTGAGGCAGTTATAGGAACGCACCGATAGGTCCAGTTCTTCAATTGTCATTTCTAGTGCCTTTTCCTTGCTTTCCTCCTCTTTGTCAGAGGATATTTCTACATCATCCACTTTTTCCGTCAGGTTAATGAAGAGATTCAGATGTTCGCTTAGTATTTTAGCCCCCAGGCTAAGGGCCTCATCCGGCTTAATGCTGCCGTCAGTCCAAATATCCAGGCTAAGTTTGTCGTAATCAGTAACCTGCCCTACCCTGGTATCTTCCACGGTGTAATTGACCTTGCGAATAGGTGTAAACAAAGAATCAACAGGAATAATACCAATAGGCTGGCCAGGTTTTTTGTTCTGCTCAGCAGTAACGTAACCTCTTCCCCGGGATACTGTTATCTCCATATAAAGCTTGGCATTTTCTTCTAAATGGGCAATAACCAGGTCAGGGTTTAAAATATCTACATCAGCGGGGGCTTTTATATCGCCAGCCCTGACAATCTTTTCCCCCTCTTCATCTATGACCAGGACCTGAGGCTCTGAAACATGCATCTTTAAACATAAGCTTTTTAAGTTTAATATAATTTCTGTTGTATCCTCCAAAACACCCTCTATGGTTGAAAACTCGTGCAGGACCCCATCAAATTTAACACTGGTAACAGCTGCCCCAGGCAGCGAAGATAAAAGTACTCTTCGTAAAGAATTCCCCAGAGTAATACCATAGCCTCTTTCCAGGGGTTCAATAATAAATCTTCCGTGAGTTCCTTCTTCATTAACTTCCACATACTCAATTTTTGGCTTTTCAATTTCGATCATGCACTTTAATCCTCCCTCACCCTTTTGCATTCCTGAAAATATTAGAAAAAGTCTTTTCAGGAAACCTTTTAGCGGGAGTATAGCTCTACTATTAAGTGTTCAGATACTGGCGTGTCAATCTCTTCTCTTTCGGGCAGTCTTGTTACTTTAGCTTTCATGTTCTCCCGGTCAACTTCCAGCCATTCTACATGCCCCTGGCGCGCTCCCCATTCCGCTAACTCTTTGAATAAAGGAGTACCCCTACTTTTTTCCCTTAAGGAAATCTCTTCCCCCGGTCGGGTTAAGTAAGAGGGTATATCAACTTTTTTGTCATTTACAGCAAAATGACCATGCCTTATCAACTGCCTTGCTTCAGCACGTGAGCGGGCAAATCCAGCTCTATAAATCACATTATCCAGTCGGCTTTCTAAAATTTGTAAGAGGTTTTCCCCCGTTACACCTTTTCTCCTGTCAGCTTCTTTAAAATACTTGCGGAATTGCTTTTCTAAAACACCGTAATAACGGCGGCTTTTTGCTTTTCTCTTAACTGAAGACCATATTCAGTTACTTTATGCCGGCCCTGACCATATCCTCCGGGCGGGTAACCTTTCCTGACAACAGCACATTTTTCTGTGTAGCAGCGGTCGCCTTTAAGGAAAAGTTTTACTCCTTCCCGGCGGCACAGTCTACAAGCAGCTTTTGTATAACGGGCCATTTATTTTTTGCACCTCCTGATACTTCACCTAAATAGATATAAGAGTATTTATACGCGACGCCGCTTTGGAGGACGACATCCGTTATGAGGTATAGGGGTAACGTCCTTGATGGAGTTGACCTCCAGCCCCGCAGCCTGTAGCGAACGAATGGCAGCCTCCCGGCCTGCTCCAGGGCCTTTAACAAATACTTCTATCTGGCGCATCCCGTGTTCCATGGCAGCTTTTGCTGCTGTTTCCGCGGCCATCTGGGCAGCAAAAGGCGTAGATTTACGTGATCCCTTAAAACCTACTGTCCCTGCGCTTGCCCAGGCAATACTATTACCCTGCAGATCAGTAATAGAAATCATGGTGTTATTAAAAGTTGACTTAATATGAGCAATGCCGTGCTCAATATTTTTACGGTCCCGGCGGCGAGGGCGTGTTGTTGTTTTCTTACGAGCCACCCTGTTTCCCCCTTTCTCCCTTATGCTGGCTTACTTTTTCCTTCGTACCCCTACAGTTCTTCTTGGACCTTTACGGGTACGAGCATTATTTTTAGTTGTTTGGCCCCTAACCGGTAAACCCCGGCGATGCCTGATACCGCAATAACAACCTATTTCCATCAGCCTTTTAATGTTCACGGTTATTTCACGCCGCAGGTCACCTTCCACACGAAGATTTTTATCAATATAGTCCCGTAAGCGGCCCACTTCCTCCTCAGTAAGATTGCGGACACGCGTATCAGGGTTAACCCCGGTCTGCTTCAGGATTTCCTGGGCTGTTTTTCTCCCAATGCCGTAAATATAAGTCAAGCCAATCTCAACTCGTTTTTCCCGTGGCAGGTCAACTCCCGCAATCCTTGCCATCTTTTGGTACACCTCCTCCCATTCTCAAAAAAAACGTCAAACATACTTAGCATTTCCTTTTTTTGCAAAAGTTATACTCCTCACTTCCCCTGCCTTTGTTTATGCTTGGGGTTTTCGCAGATAATAACAACTTTCCCTTTACGCCGAATAACTTTACATTTTTCACAAATAGGCTTTACCGAAGGACGAACTTTCATAAAGCAACCCCTTCTTTTACTTATAGCGATAAGTTATTCTACCCCTTGTCAAATCATAAGGTGATAGTTCTATCAGGACCCTATCTCCCGGTAGGATACGAATAAAATTCATACGTATCTTACCCGACACATGGGCCAATACTTTTACACCATTTTTAAGCTCAACGCGAAACATAGCGTTGGGTAAGGGTTCTACAACTGTCCCTTCAACTTCAATAACATCTTTTTTTTTGGACAATCAACAATCCTCCTTTCCACTGGCTTCTTCTTGAAGGAGGTATTGTAATTCCTGGCGTAAGACAGTGTCTGTAAGCTTCTGGCCTTGCTTTAATTGCTGTTCAATTATTTTAGATATCCGCTTGTAGCACTGGAGATGCCTTCTATTTTTCAGCTTGGGCTTTTTTACTAAGCGATGCCTGCCATCAGCAACCAACACCCTCTCTTCTGTCAAACCAATCACCAGGTAGTGTTTTCCTTTGTCGCGACCTGCCAGCGAACGCACCAGCTGACCCAGAGAACAATTCACTTCAAAGCCCCCCTTACTGAAACTCTTCTGGAGTAAAGGAGGTTAAAACCTCTGGCATTTTATCCACAACGGCCACCGTATGCTCAAAGTGGGCTGACAGACTACCATCTTGAGTAACCACCGTCCAGCCATCATTCAAGGTCTTTACTTCCCAGCCGCCCATGTTAACCATGGGTTCGATGGCCAGGACCATTCCAGAGCGGAGCCTAGGGCCCCTTCCTGGTGGTCCAAAGTTCGGTACCTGAGGTGCTTCGTGCATGCTGCTCCCTATGCCATGCCCCACATAATCCCGTACCACAGAAAAACCGTGAGCTTCCACGTACTGTTGCACAGCATGGGAAATATCTGAAAGAAAATTTCCTTCCCTGGTCATAAGCACTGCCCGCCGCAGGGCTTCCCTGGTCACATCGATCAGCTTTTGCCTCTCAGCATCAATTTCCCCTACGGCAAAGGTGACTGCTGCATCCCCGTAATAACCTTTATATTTGGCACCTACGTCAATACTTACCAGGTCCTGATCCTTTAGCCTGCGCAAACCAGGAATACCGTGCACCACTTCCTCATTGATGGAACAGCAGATACTGGCCGGAAAACCGTGGTAATTAAGAAAAGCAGGCTCTGCACCATTTTTTTTAATATAGCGGTAAGCAAGTGAATCAAGTTCCAGCGTTGTTATGCCTGGCTTTATAGCCTCTTCAATCTCCTTAAGTGTGCCTGCAACTATCCTACCTGCTTGCCGCATTAGATCCAGTTCCCTGGCAGATTTTATAGTGATCAAGTTTTTCACTCCCATTATTTCATGAAGCCCTGGTAATTGCGCATGAGCAAGTGGCTCTCAATTTGCCGCATGGTTTCCAGGATTACTCCCACAATAATAATGAGAGAGGTACCTCCAAAAATGAGGTTAACTCTAGTAAAGTTCTGCAGCAACATAGGGAAAACGGATATAAAGG
>JAAZDU010000180.1 GCA_012512665.1 Bacillota bacterium
CCGCACAGCCGATCATAAGGTTTCCCGCCATTATGGACACAGGGAGCATGATTTAGGCAATATCAGGGAATACGAGCTATACTTAGAAAAGATTAATAAGATTTTTGCTGAAGTATTTACAGCGCTAAAGAAAGGTAAATACTGTATCGTAGTTGTCATGGACCTGCGCAAAAAGAGCAAGTTTTACCCGCTGCACCTCGATCTTACCCTTATCATGCAAAAGATTGGCTTTCTTTTGGATGATATTATTATTTGGGACAGGCGCAGAGATTATAATTTTTTGCGCCCTCTCGGCTATCCCTATGTTTTCCGGGTGAACAAAGTTCACGAGTATCTGCTAATTTTTCAGAAACCAAAGGCAAAAAAATAAGCTGATAAATATTGACAGCGTAATTTGATTATAGTATATTAGTAAAAAGAGAGGAGGTTGGTCTTGATGATTGTTAACATCACAGATGAAGCCAAGCAATTTATGGCAAAAAAAGGAGCAGCTGCAACCGTAAAAATGAAATTGTTTGGCGGCTGAGCCGGTTGCACATTACAGCCCACCGTGGAGTTGGGCAGGCCTGTGAACAGAGATAAGTACCTGACATATGAGGATAACGGGGCCACTTTATATGTGGATAAGAGTATAAAAGCTTCTGAGATTAAAGTGTACCTGCGCAAAGGCTTCTTTAAGGGCCTGGCTGCCATTATAAATTAATATTAATAATTTATATAGCAGTTTACGTTTTATGGTAGAACAATCTGCCCTGGCAAGGGCAGTTTTTTTTGCTGCCATAGAGCTGAATAATATTATCTTCTAGCTAAAAAATAGTAGTAAAAACTTAGCAGGAGGATAGCATGCCTGTTCTTTCTAAAGTTTCCCTTGAAGCTCTTTCACAGTTGCTGGAGAAGGCGCAAAATTTTTTGCTTCCTGAGCTGCAGGAGCTGGAATTGTTTTTGCAGGAAAGTTCAGACTGCGAAGGTTTAACAGCTGCTCTCGTCAGCCATTTGTTGCTAAATAAAGGCAAGAGAATTAGGCCTTTGCTTGTCTTGCTCACTGCCTCCCTGCAAGGAAAAAGGCCGCAGAAAAATGTTTTGCGGATAGCGGGGGCGGTGGAGCTGATCCACACCGCCTCCCTTGTGCACGATGATATTATAGATGAATCCGACCGGAGAAGAGGGCGCCCTTCTCTAAATTGCTTGTATGGTAACCACCTGGCCGTCCTTGCTGGCGATTATCTTTTTGCCAAAGCCTTTTATTATCTTGCAGATGACCCTGTTTTGCTCCAGTTGATGACGAGGGTGATAGGCCTGATGTGCCAGGGTGAGGTAGAGCAGGGCAGCACACTGTACTGCTGCGATCTTAACAGGGAAGATTATTGGGCTAGAGTTTATAAAAAAACTGCCTTTTTTCTAGGGGCTTGCTGCCGGGCTGGGGGCTACCTGGCCGGCCTGTCGGCAAGAGAAGAACAACTGCTGGAAGATTACGGGGTGGAGCTGGGAAAAGCATATCAGCTGGTAGATGACCTCTTAGACTTTACCGGTGATCCAGTTGTAACTGGAAAACCCGTAGCTTCCGATCTTCTGCAGGGTATAGTAACTTTACCCGTGATCGAGTTAATGCAAAACAAGCGTTGGAAAAATTTTTTGCAGGAACATCTGCAAAATGGTATCCTAACTTCTGAAAAAGTGATGCTGCTGCGCCATGCTCTGGAAAAAGAAGGCATAATTAATGCTTTGTACGAGGAAGCCAGGCAAAGAGTAGAAAAGGCCTGTGGATTGCTGCAGTCTTTACCGTCCTTTCCTGCCCGGGAACATTTAACTTCCCTGGCGCAATATATTGTCCTGCGCCAAAAATAAGGGTTAGATAAGATGGTACCTTCTCAAAGCGCTACACAGCCTGCGCATAGCAACAGTTTTTATCCCCGCGCTCTTTAAAAGAGAAAAGGCCAGCCCTTCCATCCCCTGTTCTTTTACTTTAGGGTCTGAAAGGTAAAGAGCAAGCATTCCTTTAATAGCAGCGCGGTGAAAGGAAGGATGGGGTAATGATTTTACAGCTTCCAGGGATCGCGTAAGAAAAAAAAGAAGTCTTTTTTTTGTCATCTTATTGTCTGAGTAGTATGTAGTAAAATTTAAATCACCTTCGCGGTAATCTTCCTCTTGGTCTATCAAATAATCGAGCAAGATGTGAAGGCCGCAGATCCAGGGGAAATAAGCTTTAAGAAGGCTTTGGACCTCTTGTTCCGTCAGCTTGGGGTTGCGTGCCGCAGCCATGAGGATAAAAATGCCCAGTGTTGAGCCTGTAGCGGCCGCAAATTCCCACCAGTAGAGCTCAGGCAAAGAGCGGCGGTGGAGCAAAAACCATGAGTAGAGCATGGGCTCCCTTTCCCGGGGGGCTATGTGTTTGGCTACCTGCAGCTGCGAGTAAAGCTTAACCAGCCTTAGGATATCGTTCTGCGCCAATTTATAAGAGGGAAGTGCAGACAGGCAGGAGCTACACCTTTTTTCCAGGTATTCCAGGTAGCCCCCGTCGTTCTGAAAGGGATAAAAGAGATAACTGTTATGACAGCTTTTGTCGGCACAGATTGCCTTTTCCATGGAAAGGTGCAGTGTTTTGAAGGCCTGCATGCTGAAAATGTCTGTGCGGTCGCATAAATTATCCAGGTAATCGCTAATAGTCTGCAGCGCTACCAGGGCTGGTAAGATATCTTTTTTATGAGAACCGTACAACTGAAAAAAACCGCCTCCTTGAGCATGGAAGCGTTTATGCTTTAAACTGGCGAGGGCTTGTGAACGTAAAAAATGAGAAGGGCACTTCTCCAGTATTTTGTGATAGCACTTAAGTTCTTTTTCTACTCCGGGCAAAATTTGCACGATAAACTTGCCTATTAAAATATCTTCAGCGAGGGTCATGATATATATAGTATTGACAAAGCTGGGGCATAAAATTATTAAAGGCTTTGCCCTGCCAGAAAAGCTTCTTTGTTCAGATCTAAAAATTTTGGGGGAACAGTATTTTCCAGGGCTTCTAGCCACTGTTCCTGCTTAAAAGGCAGATGCTTGGAGAGCACCCCCAGCAGGGTGATGTTCAGGACCCGGGGGTTTTTCTCCACCGGGGTGTTTTCCCCTGTAACAGGAATGACCTGCACTTCCAAAGCATCCAGTTGCTCTGGTATATGGGCAGGGTAGCTCATCTGTTTGCAGAGAACAGGCAGGGGGGCCAGGGACCTGGTATGGTAGATTATTGTTCCTCCCCGGCGAAGGTAGGGTAGCCAGCGCATTGTTTCCAGTTGCTCAAAAGACAGGAGAAAATCAGCAGCTCCTAAAGGGATAAGGGGGGAATATACTTTTTCCCCCAACCGGACATGCGTAATTACGCTTCCACCTCGCTGGGCCATACCGTGGGTCTCAGCCATTTTTACATCCAGGTTGGCGTTAAGGGCCAGTTGTCCCAAAATCTTGCCCGCAAGAATGGTGCCCTGTCCCCCTACCCCTGTTATGAGGATATCAATTTTATTCATTTGGTTTCACCCTTTCCTTCTCCAGGCTGCAAAGCTCCATAACGGCAAAGCTGTGTGCACAAATTACAACCGTTGCAAATGTCTTCGTCGATGGCAACTGTCAAGCCTTGATCTTCTGCAGGGCCCGTTTCCTCAAGGCTTAAAGCGGGGCAGCCGATACCGAGGCAGGCTTTACACCCGATGCAGTTTTCCTTTACTACGAGGGGTGGTTCGTTTTGTAGACGCTGCTTAAGAGCGCAGGGGTAGCGGGCAATGATGACAGAAGGCTCGGGCACGGATAATTCTTCTTTCACTGCCTGGCGGAACGCATCCAACTGGAGGGGGTTCTCTACCCTTACCCTGGATACACCCAGGGAGCGGACCAGGGCCTCCAGATCTACGGCATAAGTAGGTTCTTTTTGCAGGGTTTGACCGGTGGCAGGATGATCTTGATGCCCTGTCATGGCAGTAGTGCCGTTATCCAGGATGATGACAGTGGTCTTACCCTTGTTATAAACAACATCCATTAAAGCTGTTATCCCGGAGTGCAAAAAGGTAGAATCGCCGATAACAGCCACTGTTTTCTGCCAGGCTGAGGGATCAGCTTTTTCCATACCAAAAGCAGTGCCCACACTGGCGCCCATGCAGATACAGGAATCCATGGCCTCCAGCGGAGGCAGTGCTCCCAGGGTATAGCAGCCAATATCGCCTGTAACGGTGAGTTTTAAGCGTTTTAGCGTGTAGAGCGCCCCCCTGTGGCCGCAGCCGGGGCAGAACAGCGGCGGACGGCCAGGGAGTTTCTCAGTGGCAGGTGCATTAACCCCTTGCCAGATATTTTTCTGCCATCCCTGCGCCACTATTTCAGGCCGCAGCTCTCCTGTCCGAGGAAGCAGGTCTTTACCATGAACTTTAATACCCATGGCCTTAATATCGTTTTCCAGCAAAGGTTCCAGCTCTTCAACCATATATATTTTTTTAACCTGGGAGGCAAAATCTTTGATAAGTTCCGGTGAGAGGGGGTAAGAAAGGCCTAGTTTTAAAAATGAGGCTTCCGGGAAAGCTTCTTTAGCGTAATGGTAGGATACCCCTGCCGTGATAATACCGAGTTCCGAGCTCCCTTTTTCTATGATATTCATGGGGTGGGTGGTGGCAAAATCTATAAGCCTTTTTCTTCTTTTTTCCACTTCCTCGTGCCGCAGCCGGGCAAAAGCAGGCAGCATCACGTATTTAGCAGCCTTTTTGCTGTACGGGCGAATGGCGCGAGAGGGCTCATCTTCAACATTAACGATGCTGCGGGAATGGGAGACGCGGGTAGTGGTCCGCAAGAGCACAGGGGTATCAAATTTTTCGCTAATATCCAGTGCTTCTTTTACCATGAGCCGTGCTTCTTCACTATCGGCAGGTTCCAGCATAGGCACCTTTGCCATGCGGGCATAGTAACGGTTGTCCTGTTCGTTTTGTGAGCTGAACATACCAGGATCATCGGCGCAGACCAGTATCAGCCCACCTTCTATGCCGGTATAAGCCAGGGTCATAAAAGGGTCAGCTGCCACGTTGAGCCCGACATGTTTCATGGCAACCAATACCCTGGCACCGCCCAGGGAAGCGCCAGCAGCCACTTCCAAAGCAACCTTTTCATTGGGGCACCAGCTGCAGTTAACTCCGGGGTAAGTGGCCAGGTTTTCCAGAATCTCGGTGCTGGGTGTACCAGGGTAAGCTGTGGCCACTGTTACTCCTGCTTCATATGCACCGCGGGCAATGGCTTCGTTGCCGGATAGAATTACTTTCACCAGTATCACGCCTTTCTGCTGCTTTTCTGAAAATAAAAACTAAATCCTTACTTTTTTCGCAAATTTGTTTTGTCTTACAGATGATGCCTTTCAGAAACTGGGGCTACCACCTTCCGTGATACCAGGTGTTCAACCTCACGTAGTGTTCATGTTAATCATTGTTTTTTACCCCCGTACCTTATTTACTGTTTCTATTCCTTTTTCCTTAAGTGTTTGCAGGGCGTGGGGTATATCATCTACCCTCATAAGAATAAGGGCATCTTCCTCAGGCTTTTCAATGAAAGAATAAAGGTATTCTATATTAATTTCTTTTTCTTCCAGGTATTTTAATACCTTAGCTAATCCACCGGGCCGATCGGGCACCTTAACAGCAATTACTTCTGTCATGGAAGCAATGAACCCTTCATCTTTAAGAATTTTAATGGCTTTTTCAGTCTGATCCACAATAATTCTTAAAATGCCAAAGTCCGAGGTGTCGGCTATGGAGAGGGCGCGAATATTGATGTTGTTTTTACCCAGAGCTTCAGTTACCCGCACCAGGCGACCGCACTTGTTTTCCAAAAAAACGGAGATCTGCTTAACCATATTATCTCCCCCCTTATTTTATAAATTTCTTTTATCGATTACTCTTTTTGCCTTTCCTTCGCTGCGCTGCAAGCTCTTGGGTTCCACCAGGGTAACTTTGGCCTTAACGGCCAGATTGCTTTCAAGTTCACGGCTTATAACTTTCTCCAGCTCTTCCAAGCCTTTTACCTTGTCAGAGAACATTTGTTCTGATACTTCCACCAGGACCGTCAGGGTGTCGAGCGAACCCTCCCTGTCCACTACTATCTGGTAATGGGGCTCTGTTTGTCCGAGATCCATTAAAACAGCTTCAATCTGAGATGGAAATACATTGACACCTCTGATTATTAACATATCGTCGGTGCGCCCGCTCACCTTGGCCATGCGCACCATGGTTCTGCCGCAGGGGCATTTTTCCCTCTTAAGGGAGGTTATATCTCTGGTGCGGTAACGAATAACGGGGATCGCTTCCTTGGTAAGGGTGGTGAGGACTAGCTCGCCTGTTTCTCCATCGGGGAGGACTTCACCTGTATGGGGGTCAATGATCTCTGGCAGAAAATGATCTTCAAAAATATGGAGCCCATCTTTTTGGAGGCATTCGCTTGATATGCCAGGACCCATCACTTCGCTTAAGCCGTAGATGTCAATGGCATCAATATTTAGTTTTTCTTCTACTACTCTGCGCATACTTTCTGTCCAGGGTTCAGCGCCAAATACCCCGGCTTTTAGCTTTAGTTCTTCCGGTTTTATACCCATTTCTTCTATAGTTTCAGCAATGTAGAGGGCATAAGATGGAGTGCAGGCCAGCACCGTAGTCTGAAAATCTACCATAATGCGCACCTGCTTCTTTGTTTGGCCCCCTGAAATAGGGATAACGGTGGCTCCTAATTTCTCTGCTCCATAATGAAGTCCTAAGCCGCCGGTAAAAAGACCGTATCCGTAAGCAATCTGGATAACGCTGTTGGCCGTTGCCCCGCTGCAGGAAAGAGTCCTTGCTATTAGCTCAGACCAGGTTTCCAGGTCATTACGGGTATAGCCTACAACTGTGGCCTGACCGGTGGTGCCCGATGAGGAATGCAGCCTAACGACCTCCTGCAGAGGTACGGCAAACAGGCCAAAAGGGTAGTTTTGCCTCAAGTCCTCCTTAGTAGTAAAAGGAAGCTTTGATAGATCTGCTAGAGACTTTATATCACCAGGCTCAATCCCCTTTTCTTTGAAGGCTTTTTGGTAAAAAGGAACGCGCTGGTAGACAAGTTCCAGGGTTTTTTTCAAACGCAAGTACTGAAGTTTTTCCAATTCTTCCCGTGACATGGTTTCATACTTGGGATTCCAGATCGGCATCCTTTTTAGGCCCCCTTGTTTTTCTTCTGGCATTTGTATAACTTGAAGAATTCCACAAAGAGCTTCTTATCCCTTCCTCAACATTGATTTTATTAAGGTAAAGAGTATCTTTTTCCCCTTTAATATTTTTTTTGATCGAGGAAAAACTAACTTTTGAGGAGGTGTAGCTGGTGCCGAAAGTAAAATGTGTTGTCCAAAATTGTGCCCATAACATCAGAGGGGAAAGCTGCAACGCTGGCAAGATAGACATTAAAGGCATTGATGCACAAGCAGAAGAGTACACTGATTGCGGCACCTTTATACAGCGAGGCGGCATGTCAACTATTCAGTCCTGGAGCAATATTAACCTGGGAGGGGTTTTAATGTCGTCTTTCGGCGGCAGCCAGGATCAGCTCAACCCCAGAGTTACCTGTGTAGTGCAAAGCTGCCGCTTCCATGGAGAGGATCATACCTGTACTGCAGATGCCATCGATGTCCGCAACAAGGAATCATTTTCCACCGAGATGACACGCTGTTCTACCTACGAAAAAAGAAAATGACCGTAAGTTTTTAGCTAATAAAATTTTTTTGCCCTGGAGCAGGGCATTTTTTATGGAGGAGGGGAAAGCTTAGGCTGCCTTTTTTACTCCAAAAACCCGCAGGAGCGGGTAAAGCGGCGAAATGAGAGATTATTTAAAAGCAGGCGCCTTTTCGGGCTGCCTGTTTTTTTTGTCAAAAAAGCTTAAATCTGGTATACTAAGCTATATTTTACAAAGATTAAATTGAAGTCTAAGGAGGTCCCTGGCTTGCCAGCCCCTAATGAAAAGTTTTCTACCATTGCCAAATTAGTCCGGGAAAGGGGAGAAAGCGCTTCCTTTTCTCGTCAGGAGATGTTTTCTTTCGCCAGTAAATTAAAAGAGGTTCCGCCTACACAGAACTGCTTGAGCATTGCTGAAAAAAGGTATTTTCGACGCGATGAAAGCGGCAAAGTGATAGAGGATTGGGAGGGCATGCTGAAGCGGGTAGCTAAAGATATTGCTACTGCTGATGATGGGGCAGTGGATGAAGACCTTTTTTCCATCTTTTATAAAGTGATGCAAGCCGGCTTATTTTTCCCCAATAGTCCAACTATGATGAATGCCGGTACACCTGTGCAGCAGCTTCAGGCCTGCTTTGTGTTGCCCATTGAAGATTCTATGGAGAGTATTTTTGAAACTTTAAAGCACTCTGCCCTCATCCAAAAAAGCGGTGGGGGTATTGGTTATTTTATTGGCAAGCTGCGCCCTAAAGGTTCTATAGTTAAGAGCACAGGGGGGGAGGCCAGCGGCCCGCTTTCTTTTTTATCCGTTTATAACAAAGTGAGCGATGAGATCCGCCAGGGCGGGAAACGCCGGGGGGCCAGCCTGGCCACCATGCAGTATAACCACCCTGATATCATGGATTTTATCGACAGCAAGCGGCACGGCGGAGAACTTAATAATTTTAACATTTCGGTCCGCGTGGATAGCACATTTATGGAGGCGGTCCAAAACGATCAGGAGTATGAGCTGATCAATCCGCATGATAATCAGCCTACAGGAAAAAAACTGAGGGCCCGCGATGTATTTAACAGAATAGTAGAAAATGCCCACTTAAACGGAGAACCTGGCCTTTTGTTCTTTGATGCCATTAACCGTGATAACCCCACCCCTCATTTAGGTGATATAGAGGCCACTAACCCCTGCGGGGAACAGCCCCTTTTGCCCTACGAAAGCTGTAATCTGGGCAGCATCAACCTGGCATACATGTTGAAAAGAGAAGGCGAACGCTTTGTTCCCGATTGGGATAAGATCCGCATGACAGCTCACATAGCTACCATTTTTTTGGACAGGGTATTGGACCGCAGCAAAGCTCCCTTGCCCCAGATTGAAGAGAGAATGAAAGGGAACCGTAAGATAGGCCTTGGTATTATGGGCCTAGCCCAATATCTTATCCGCCAGGAGCTAATTTATAGCAGTCAGGAAGGTTTGGCAGCAGCGGAAAAAGTGATGAAAGAAATTGCTATCCAGTCCAAGGTAACCTCCTGGCAGCTAGCACGGGAATTTGGCACGTTTCCTAATTACAAAGGCTCTGTGTGGGAAAAGCTGGATCTTCCTCAGCGCAATGCCGTTACTACCACTATTGCTCCCACAGGCTCTCTTTCTATTTTTGCCAGCACTTCTCCCAGTGCAGAGCCTCTTTTTGGCGTCGGCTTTGCCCGCAATATTATGGACGGGCGCTTTGTCTATATTGACAGTATTTTTGAAGAGATGTGGCGGGAAAAGACAGGGCATGATCTGCCTGCCCCGCTTAGGAAAAAAATAGGGGAAAGAGGTCCTATGGGGATTCAGGACCTGGAGGAGATACCTGCCTCCTTGCGCCGGCTTTTCCTCTGCGCACATGATATTTCCCCTATTGATCACGTGCGCATGCAGGCAACCCTGCAAAAATGGGTGGATAATGCTGTTTCCAAAACGGTCAATGCTCCCCATGATGCTACCATAGATGATTGTCGCGAGGTAATGTTTCAGGCCTGGCGCCTTGGTGTCAAAGGCATTACGTATTACCGGGATGGTTCGCGAGAGAGGCAGGTGATTACCTCTGTAAAGGATACCAAACAGGGGACAAAAGCAAAAGAAAGCTTGCGAGGGGTGGTTCCCAGGCAAAGGCCTGAGACTACTTTTGGCCATACAACTCGCAAGCGCATAGGTTTTTGTGGCCGCCTCTATGTAACGGTCAATAAGGAGATAGCTGAAGACGGGACGGAAAGGGTCTGCGAGGTATTTACTTCCGTAGGGGAGGAAGGCTGTGCACCTCTCTCCAATGCCCTGGCTAAGATTATCTCTATTTCTATCAGAGCCGGTGTTGATATCGAGGAGATTGTAGAAAAATTGCGGGAGGAAAAGTGCCCCTCCTGCATCATGCATCCCGAAACAACTGTCTTATCCTGCACTGACTTTATCGGGCAGGAGCTAGCTAAAGCAGCAAGGGGAGGTTTCAAAGCAGGTTTTCGCCTCAATGCTGCTGGGGGGCCGAAGGGCATTCGCATCTGCCCCTCCTGCAAAATTGGCAATATGATCCCTGACGGCCAGTGCTGCTACTGCGATAACTGCGGCTTCAGCACCTGTGGTTAAAATGACAGTGCCCATGACAGTGCCCATAGTAACTCTTCAAGCAGAAGAAAAACTTAATATTTACAGCGATTCCCTTTTTACAGGCGAACAATTTCTTCCTGGAAAGGGTTTTCTTTTGTCTTTAAAGGGGGGCTGCCTTACCAGCATCTGTCCGGCTGGTAGGGAACTTATAAAAGACCGCCTAGCTTTGGAGAAAACCTTTTCCTGGCCCTTTCAAACAACAGTAATGCCCGGACTGGTGGACTGCCACCTGCACTTGGCCCTTAATGGCAGGGATAAGAGCGCGGGCAATGTTTTTCGGCCTGAAGACTTTCAGCGGTTATTTAAAGATCTTCTGCAGGCTGGGGTTGTTGCTGCCCGGGACGGTGGCGATGCCCTCTGCCAGGGGCTGCAGCTTGCTCACTACAGCACCAGGGTCAAAAAAGGTGGTCTGCCTGTACCCCTCATTGTTTCCACGGGGGCAGCCCTTTTTAAAAAAGGGCACTATGGTTCTTTCCTGGGCAAAGGCTTTGCCTGTATGGCAGAAGCATTCGCCATGCTGGAAGAGCTTGGCCGCAAGGGAGTTGAGCAGGTTAAGATCCTCTTTTCCGGCATTGTCAGTTTTAACTCCTTGGGTAAGGTGGGCCCTCTCCCCTTTTCGCGGAAAGAGGCCTTTTTTCTTGTAAATAAAGCCCACAGCCTGGGCCTAAAGGTAATGGCCCACGCCAGCTCCGACGAAGCGGTGCAAATGGCCTTGCAGGCAGGGGCTGACACTATAGAGCACGGTTATTTTGTGCGGCGGAGTACCCTGGAGCAGATGGCGGAGAAGCAGGTTCCCTGGATCCCCACTTTAGCGCCGGTTACCTTGCAATTAGAAAAAAACGGTTCGCTAGGCAGGAGGCAGCGCCATATCATCGTTGCCACCTGGGAAAGGCAGGGGCGGGCTCTTTTGCTGGCCTACCGCCTGGGTGTCCCCCTGGCGGTGGGGACTGATGCCGGCGCCCCAGGTGTGGACTTTGGCCGCAGTGTTATTAAAGAAATGCAGCTTTGGGCAGAGGCAGGTTTGCCCCTGCAGCAGATTTTGCGCAGCGCCACCTTGGAAGGAGCCAGGGTTATGGGAAAGGAAAAGGAGCTTGGGCGGATTGAGCCCGGTAAAAAGCCCTGTCTTCTGGTAGTAAGGGGCAATCTTAGGGAGGATTTATCCGGCCTGGAAAAACCCCTGCTGGTAATTATTTAAGAATGTATACATATGTTTGTTGATGGCGTCATCGATCAATGGAGCCTTTTTGAGGGGAAGGGGTGTTTTTTGAAAAAGCCTTTTTTGAAAACCGCCTTTTTTATTTTTTTTACTGTTATGCTCTTGCTTGTCCTTAGTGGCAGTGTACTATTTATTAAGCTGTTTTTGACCGACTCTGCTCTGATGTTAAACTTATGGACGATTTTTCTCTTGCTGCTGGTGGCGCTATTCATAGTCCCTGTATTTGTAGGGCTTTATAAAATTTTTTCCGGCTCCATCTGGCAGCGGTTGCTTTTCGTAGAGGCCGCTGCTTGTGGCCTGGTAGCCTTATATGCCCTGGTTACTATTAGCTTTAACACATATTACTCGAAATTTGAAACTTCCAAATGGGTACATTATCCTAGAAAACGTGTTTTAATGGTAGATAACCTTTTGGCAGAACATAGGCTAACTGGCTTGACCGGGGAAGAAGTAACTAACCTGCTTGGTGAACCTACGGAACCGGCTTATTTCAAGGACGATAATAATATAGTGTATTACCTGGGTCCGGAGCGGGGATTAATCAGTATAGATAGCGAGTGGTTGGTGATCTTATTAGATGAGAATAATAAGGTTACCGGAGTTGAAATAAAAAGGGACTAAGCTTTTTTTATGAAAATTATATTCAGTGAAGGATATTGCTTCTTTTTCCAGAAATTAAGAAATTGTGTGCCCGTGCAAAG
>JAAZDU010000181.1 GCA_012512665.1 Bacillota bacterium
TAACAAAAAAAGGAGAAAAAAGGCGAGCTAAGACACCTTGTAGCCACACAGGTGGTGGAGGCAGGTATGGATCTGGACTTTAACATGGTGTTTCGTGATTTTGGCCCGCTTGATAGCATAGTTCAAGTAGCCGGCCGCTGTAACAGGCACAGCCGCCTAAAAGAGGCGGGAAAGGTCTACGTCGCCAGGCTTATTAGTGAAGAAAGCGGCTATAATTATTCCCGAATTTACGACCAGGTACTTTTAAAGCAAACGCATAAATTACTGAGCGAACATCCCTGCTTCGATGAAAAAGATGTGCCTCAAATTGTTGAGCGTTATTATAGGCTAATTCAGGCTGCGATTGATAGTGCTCCAATTTGGGAAAACATTAGCGAAGGGTACTGGGGCGAGTACTATCCTATTATTGAGGAAAAAAAAGTTTATGAAGGGATGCTGGTTATTGATAAGGACGGCAAACTTGAGCCAGAAATCAAGAGCATCTTGGATACAAAAAAGACCCTGCAAAACGCTGGAGAGCGCCGCACTTTTTTCCGCAAGCTCTCTAACCATACCATTTCCGTTCCTCTGGAGCTCCTAGAAGAGTGGTACCAGGAAGAAGGTGGCATGATTTTGGATGATAGCGAGAAAAAACTTGAGCAGCTTGATGAAAACATGTGGCTGCTGCGTCCTGCGGGAATTAATAAAATTTACTCGCCCGAATTTGGTTTTATTCCGCCAGACTTTAAAGAATTAATATCCTTTTAAATTGTTCTCTACACGGGAAAGGAAGACTTTAAATTGCGCATACAGGTTGAACTTGAGCATTATCATGGCGAAGGTGAAATAGTGCTGCCCATTCACTACAACCGCCTTATCCAGGGTATGATTTATTCCTTAATAAGGGAAAGATCTCCTGAAATACACGATACCGGGTTTGTGTGGGGAAAAAGAACATTTCGCTTATTCGTTTTCTCCAGGCTTTATGGAAAGATAAAAAGCGTGAAAAACGGTACTATTGTTTTTCAGCCACCGGTGATGCTTAAGGTGAGCAGCCCCATTGAAAATTTTTTGTCTGCATTAGCAGATGGTTTTAGCCACGTGGAAAAAATAAGCCTTGGGAACAACGCGGTTCGCTCTAGCTCGGTTATTTTCGCACCCACTCCCAACTTTACAGAAAAGGAAACATTCAAAGCCATCTCCCCGGTAAGCATATATTCAACACTGACAACTCCAGGAGGAGCAAAAAAAACTTACTACTATCACCCCCAGGAAAAAGAATTTGCTGAGAAGCTTCAAAGTAATTTGCTTAAGAAGGCCGAGCTGTTAGGCCTAGAAAATGCTCAAGAGCGGTGTTTTGAAGTAGATTCAATAAGAACAAGAAATACAGATCAAAAAGTTGTTTATTACAAAAACTTTGTTGTTAAAGGATGGATGGGCATTTATACATTAAAAGGCGATCCCGAGCTATTAAAAGTAGCGTATACTTGCGGCATCGGTTCAAAAAATTCCCAGGGCTTCGGCATGCTTGATTTAGTATAAATGAGGATTTTTTCGGAGGAGTAGTGCTGAGCAAAACATGGACACATTTAGGGCTAGCGAAATCTCTATTACAGGTACGCTTATATGGTACTATTATATCTGCCATCGCCAGGTTTGGTTAATGTCCCGCCAGATAGCGCCAGAGCAGGATAATCCCAATATTGTCCTGGGTAGATATATTCAGGAGCACAGCTACTTGCGGGAGAAAAAAGAAGTTTCTGTGGGTAGCAGCAAAATGGATATTATACGGGTGCTGGAAGAAGGTTTGGTGATAGGGGAAGTAAAGAAAAGTTCCAGGTATCAAAAAAGCGCCAGGATGCAACTTGCTTTTTACTTGAAAGAATTAAAAAATCGAGGCTTAAAAGCAACGGGTGAACTGCGCTTTCCTCAAGAAAAAAAGAAGCAGCAAATAGTTTTGGCCAAGCAAACGGAAGAAGAGCTTGATAGAACTTGCCAGCATATCAAAATAATTATTCGAGAAGAAAAACCACCTCCCCCTCAAAAAAAACAGCTCTGCAAAAACTGTGCTTACGCAGAATTTTGCTGGGCCTAAATTATGATGTAAGCTTAATTATTAACGTTGAGGTGTGTTATTTGAAAAAGACCCTTTATATTTTTTCCAGCGGCGAGTTAGCAAGAAAAGATAACACCTTATACTTTCAATCGGAAAAAGGTAAGCGCTTTATACCAGTTGAGAATACTGGGGAAATAATGATCTTTGGCGAGGTTGATATTAACAAGCGCCTTTTAACTTTTTTGTCTCAGAGAGAAATAATCTTGCATTTTTTTAATCACTATGGTTATTACGTTGGCTCATTTTATCCAAGGGAGCATTTAAATTCGGGTTACATGATATTAAAGCAAGCGGAAAATTACCTTGATGAGAAAAAGCGCCTGGCCCTAGCGAAAAGCTTTGTCCGTGGATCTGTCTATAACATTCGGCAGGTTTTAAAATATTATGCCAATCGGGGTAAAGCCGTTGAAACTTCTCTTGCACATATAGAAAGATTAATACCTGTTATTGAGGAATGCGCTGATTGTTCAGAGCTAATGGCAATAGAAGGAAATATCCGAGATTATTACTATCGGACTTTCGATTTGATATTGGATAATCCGGATTTTGTATTCCAGGAACGTTCAAAAAGGCCTCCTAGAAATTTTTTAAACACTCTTATTAGCTTTGGCAACTCCATTTTATATACCATATGCTTAAGCGAAATTTATAAAACACACCTCGACCCAAGAATTGGTTTTTTGCATGCTACGAACTTTAGAAGATTTTCTCTCAACTTAGATGTTGCAGAAATTTTTAAACCAATAATAATTGACCGTTTAATTTTTTCCCTTATAGGTAAGAAAATGATAAGCAAAGACGATTTTGTAAAAGAAAGCGGGGGAATTTTGCTTAAGGAAAAGGGAAGAAAGTGCTTTATTGAAGAACTTGAAGAACGTTTAAAAAGAACCATTAAACACCGCAGCTTAGGTAGGTCGGTATCTTACCGCCGCCTAATTAGGCTTGAGTTATATAAAATCCAAAAGCATCTTATGGAGGAAAAAGAATACTCTCCTTTTATCGCCCAGTGGTAATAAAAACTAAATGGGGTGGAGGTAGTTGTTTGTTATTTTAGTTTATGATGTTAACCAAAAAAGAGTAAACAAAGTGCTAAAAAAGTGCCGTGAATATTTAACCTGGGTACAGAATTCAGTTTTAGAAGGAGCAATATCCAAAGCAAATCTAAAGATATTGAAAGCAGAGCTAAAAAAAATAATTGAGGAAGATGAAGATTCGGTGATTATTTATACCCTGCGCACAACACGTTATACCTCAAGGGAAATTATTGGCTTGGAAAAAGGAGGCGGGGATTTTATACTTTAATAGTTGTCAAATAGATGCCGTCGACCCTTAATAGCGCAAAATCTCCAGGGGATCGACGACAACTGAAAAATAAAAAGAAAGCAGAAAATTACAGTGTTTTCTTTAATTATGTTATAATAAAAATATGGTAAGATTAAACTATCACCCTAATATAGGGCATTATTTTATCGCAACTAAATGGGTTTTTAGCCTACCTATGAGGAATTGAAACCTTTACAACAAATAGAGAATCTCA
>JAAZDU010000182.1 GCA_012512665.1 Bacillota bacterium
ATTATCCTGGACAATAATCATGTCCCTGCCAATAGTAATAACCTGCTCGGCATCGAGCGATTGTTCGCTTTCTTCCTTGCCTTCCTCATAGTCATTATTATAAAAATAAGTAGTTATCTCCCCTGTATCCGGGTTTATTCCGTATTCAACCACTACACCCAGGAGCTGTCCTTTATTGGAGATAACCTTAGCCCCAATAATTTTACACTCATTTTCAAGCAGATGTTGTGCTACATTTATAGATTTTAAGTCTAAAATGTCAGCCATCTGCCCTATTGTTACTGCATAATCCCCCACAGCCTCTGCCCTGGCAAAAGGAATAGCTTTTATAACATCCTCTTCATTCTCACTCAAAATAAAAAATTCTACCCTTTTAGCTTTTGGTTCAATGACCAAACTTTTTACTTCCCCTACCTGCATACCATCGGCGATACTAATGACAGGTGAACCAATCAAATCCTTACTCTTCTTCATATTCTCCACCTCCTGTTTTATTGACGCGGAAACCGCGATGCTTGCTTTGTTTATTGATGATGAAAAACCTTCTCTGCCTCTAGCTTAATTAACTGCGAAACTTCAGAAAAAGGCTGACCAACTTTGTTAGACTTCTGCAACAGATCTTGCAGAGTCTGTAAATAAGCAATGGTTTTGAGCAGGTGACTTTTCAAACCCGGGTTTATTTTACTGGAGCAAAAAGTCAGATAGCTCTGCAGAAGATCAATGGCTTTTTCATACTGTCCCAACTCCTTATAAATAAAAACCAGCTCTGTGCAAACCATACCTTTAGTTTCGCAATCTGTCGCCAGAGAAAAGGCTTTTGTGAAAGAAGCACTCGCCCTTTTTATATCTTTTTGTTGCTGTGCATAAAAACCTTGAGAGATTAGAAGATGAATATCGTCAGCACGGTTTTTCACAGCCAATGACTCTTCCTGCAAGAAAAAATCGCTAACCGCACTAGCTTCTATCGCATGATTAATCTGGAGCAGTGCACTAGACTCCTCGTTGTCTTTTTCCTCAGGCGAATAATGTATGGCAGCAAGCATGGCTTCAGCTTCAGCCTCATCGAAAAGGGAAAGGTTCTCATCTTCCTGCTTATCACAAGAGGTGCACTGATGAATATAAGAAACCTCTCCCTGTAGAACAAATTTACGGGCAAGAAAAAAACTATAAACGCTCCCCCCAAAAACAAGCAAAAGTAATACCAAAAAAGGGTGCAAAAATGAAATGAGCAAAGGAAAGAAAAAGGAACCGGCACAGCCAGCTACTAAAACTGCTAGCTTGCTCCTTCTGGATGAACGAGGAAAAATAAAAGCAAGAAGGTAATAAAAAACAGGCACCAAAATTATTAAGAAAAGGTAATATAAGCCCATTTCTATCCCTCACCCAAAAAGTGAAGTGAATGAGCTTATATTTCTACAATTTTTAACAGAAATCCTGCAAATTCTGCCAGAAAAGGAAAAAGAATTTAATATACATAATAATGACTGTATTTGTGTGAGTAAACTTACTTATTAGTTACTAGCCATTCTTGTCCAAGGAGCAATCCCTGCTTAACAAGTGCAATAAGAGCCTTCTTTTCGGCAAAATAAGCAGGCAGCGCGTTTAAAATAATATTAAAGTCCAGGTTTTTGTGAGCTGCTGCCAGTGCTCCTAAAATAATCATATTGGCCATCTTTATCTGCCCCAGTTTTTCCATGGCAAGTTTATTGGCCGGCAGAAATATTATTTTTAAATCTTTTCTGCTTACTTTTTGAGGATCAATTAAGGAAGTATTAACTATTAGTAACCCATCCTGCCGAACTTTACCCTGAAATTTTTCTAGGGCAGGCCAGCTTAAGCAGGCAGCTGCTTGGGGGCTTTCTACTATAGGTGAACCAATTTTTTCCGAAGAAACTACAACAGTACAGCTGGCAGCGCCTCCGCGCATTTCTACTCCATAGGAAGGAAACCAGGTAATCTCAAAACCTTCTCTCATATAGGAAAATGCTAACAGGTCCCCTGCCATTAATAAGCCCTGGCCACCAAATCCAGCAAAAATAACGTCAAAGTACAAGTTAAGTCAGCCTTTCTGATAAAAATTTACAACGCCAGGCAACTAAGCGCTATCTCTGGGCCCCTTGAAAACAGCAAGAGGAAAATAGGGAATATAATCTTTTTCCAGTTTACGAACTGCTTCTTGCGGTGTCAATTTCCAATTTGTAGGGCAGCAAGACAAGAACTCCACAAAAGTTAAGCCAGGTCCTTGGCGCTGCATTTGAAAAGCCTGGCGGACAACCTTGCGGGCTTTCCTCACATGGGCAGCACTGTGACAAGAAACCCTCGCAGCAAAAGAGACACCCTGTAGAGTTGACAACAATTCTGCCATACGAATAGGATATCCTTCTCTGGCATAATGCCTCCCGGTTGGTGTTGTGGTGGTGTACTGGCCTTCAAGCGTAGTGGGGGCCATTTGCCCCCCTGTCATTCCATAAACACCGTTGTTCACAAAAATAACTGTAATTTTCTCTCCCCTGTTAGCAGCATGCACTATTTCTGCAGTACCGATAGCAGCCAGATCTCCATCCCCCTGATAAGAAAAAACAACGCTGTGGGGATGGACTCTTTTTATACCTGTAGCTACAGCAGGGGCCCTACCGTGAGGGGCCTCACAGACATCTATCTCCAAGTAATCGTAGAGGAAGACGCCGCACCCTACTCCCGCCACACCTATAGTTTTTTCCCTTACTTTCAGATAATCAAGAGCTTCTGCAATAAGCCTGTGCACAAGACCATGATGACAGCCCGGACAAAAATGCATGGGCGTTTCTTTAAGAGAGCTGGGGCGAGAAAACACCTTTTGCACCGCACACCATCCCTTTCAAGATACTTTTTATTTTTGGCAGGACAAGGGAAGGAACGGGAAGGGCTCCGCCTGGAAAGGGCAACAAATAAACCTCTGTCCCGGCAGCCACTGAGAGCTTAACATCTTTAACCATCTGCCCTGTATTCATCTCCACCACCAGCACTCTGGGTACTTTTTTCGTAGCTTCCATTAATTCTTTACTCGGAAAAGGAAAAAGGCTAATAGGGCGAAACCAACCAACAGGATATCCTTCCTTTTAGGCCCAGTCCAGCGCAGTCCTGACAAGCCTGGCGCAAGATCCAAAAGCAACCACTAAAAGCTCCGCATCATCAGGTAGATCCATATCAATAAGTGTATCTTCCTTCATTTTATTATACTTGCTTTCTAAATGCCTGTTGTGCTTCTCCATCTCTTTATCTTCAAGGTAAAGGGATTTTACCAGGCGTGGACTTCTCCCTGCTGCACCTGTTAAAGAAAAATCTGTTTTTTGTTTTTCCCAGTTAAACTGCTTTAGCTGCACAGGCTCTTTCATCTGCCCTAATATTGCATCTCCTAAAATAAGGGCCGGGGTTCTATATTTTTCTGCCATTTGGAAAGCAGTGAAAGGCAAATCATAAAGTTCCTGGACAGAAAAAGGTGCCAGCACAATGGTGTAATAATCGCCGTGCCCCCCTCCCCAAACAGCCTGTTTATAATCACCCTGCGAGGCGGCTATTCCCCCCAGACCCGGGCCAACTCTGGACATGTTTACTATTAAAGCCGGTAGCTCCGCCCCTGCAAGGTAAGAGATGCCCTCCTGCATCAATGATATGCCCGGGCTTGAGGATGAGGTCATCGCCCTAGCACCGGCAGCAGCTGCGCCTAAAAGCATATTAATAGCGGCAAGCTCGCTTTCCGCCTGGATAAAAGTACCACCCAGCTCAGGCAAGAGCCTGACCAAGGTTTCAGAAATCTCATTTTGAGGGGTAATCGGGTAGCCAAAATAATAACGGCATCCTGCTGCTACTGCACCATAAGCCAGGGCTGTATTCCCATTTAAAAGGACCTTATCAGCCATAATTTCTCCTCCCTTTAGCGATAAACTTCGATAAGGGTATCAGGGCATACCTCGGCACACCGAGCACAACTGGTGCATTGCACCTCTTTTTCTGCAGGCATGAAAACAGGCTGGTAACCAAGCTGGTTAACGCAACCCTCCTTTACTTGAAGCAGGGATTTTGGGCATTCTTTTATGCACAAGCCGCAGCTTTTACACAAATCCTCCCTTATAGTAACCTTAGTAAACTTAATATCCTTATTCACATTCATGCTGCCTTCTCCTCTTAGAGAACATTAAATATTGTTTTTTAAGTTCTCCGCAAGAAAAGCAGATCCTTTTTTTTACTACAAATTAAAAAAATAACATCAGGTATAGTGGCCAGTACAGTTAATTACCTTCCAGCAATTTGCGAGCCATTCTTAGTTGCTTTTTCACAGCAGAAGCCGATGTGCCGCCCCTTACCCGACGGGCATTCACAGAATTATACGGGTTAAGTAAAGCCCGGACATTTTTTAGGGTTAAAGCTGGGTGAAATCTTATCAATTCGTCCTCATGCAATTCGTGCAGCAGCTTGTTGTTTTCCAGGGCATAGAGAACAATTTTACCAACAATTGCATGAGCTTCGCGAAAAGGAATGTCTTTGCGCACCAGGAAATCTGCCAGATCCGTAGCGCAGGCATAATCATTATACACTGCCTCCCGCATCTTGTCCTGATTAATTGTCATGGTTTCCAGCATATCGGCAAAGAGAGAAAGAATATCTTTTATCGTATCTACAGTATCGAATAATCCTTCTTTATCTTCCTGCAAATCCTTGTTATACGCAAGGGGAAGCCCTTTCAGCACAGTAAGAATGCCTATCAGCGCTCCATAGACGCGCCCAGTCTTTGCCCTTGCCAGCTCAGCCACATCAGGGTTCTTTTTTTGAGGCATAATACTGCTGCCTGTTGTAAAAGCATCGTCCAGGGTAACAAAACCAAATTCCTTTGAACTCCAAAGGATAATTTCTTCGCTCAGGCGGCTGAGGTGTATCATGAGCAGGGCAGCGTCGCTGATAAACTCCACTACAAAGTCCCTATCTGAAACAGCATCTAAGCTGTTTTCATAGAGGGAGCTAAATCCTAACTCTTTAGCCACCACTTCCCTGTCTATAGGGAAACCTGTTCCTGCCAGAGCACCAGCTCCCAGAGGCATCTGGTCTGCCCGCTTCAGGCAGTCTGCAAAGCGGCTTTTATCTCTTTCCAACATCCAAAAATAAGCAAGGAGGTGATGGGCCAATAAAACCGGTTGGGCCCTTTGCAGATGGGTATAACCGGGCATAATCACATCAAGGCCCTCCTCAGAACGCTTAATTAATACTTGTTGCAGATCCTTAATTAAACCCATCACTATCTCGGTTTCTCTTTTGACATATAGATGTAAATCAAGGGCCACCTGGTCATTTCGGCTTCTGGCAGTATGCAGTTTGCCCCCTATATGCCCTATAAGCTGTATGAGCCTGGCTTCAATATTCATGTGGATATCTTCCAAAGAAAGCAAGAAAGGAAAAGAGCCTGTTTCGATCTCCTCTTCAATCTTATCAAGGCCTTTCAGGATAGCTTCTCCTTCGGTAGAAGAGATGATCCCGGTGGAGACCAGCATGCGGCAATGGGCCTTGCTCCCCCTTATATCATCCCGCGCCAGGCGCTTATCAAAAGGTAGAGAGGCTGTGAACCGCTCCACCCTGGCATCTGTTTCCTTAGTAAAACGGCCGCCCCACGGCTTCATAATATTCCACCACAACCTTTCTCCATCAGGCGTTGCACTTTTAACGGTAGGCCAAAGAGATTAATAAAGCCTTCTGCATCTTTTTGGTTATAAAGAGAATCCGCTTCAAAAGTTGCCAGTTCTGGGTTATAGAGGGAGTAGGGAGAAGATCTTCCCGCTATCACAACGTTTCCTCTGTAAAGTTTTAACCTTACTTGTCCGCTTAACCTCTCCTGGGTGGAAGCAACAAAGGCGTCCAAGGCTTTTTTTAGTGGCGTAAACCAGAGCCCATAATAAACCAGCTCTGCATATTTTAAGGCTATCTGCTCCTTGTAATGAAAGGTTTCCCTATCTAAAACCAGGTGTTCCAGCTCGCGGTGGGCCAAGCTAAGAAGGGTGCCACCCGGTGTTTCGTATACGCCTCTAGATTTAATACCCACCAGCCGGTTTTCTACCAGATCGACCCGCCCTATGCCATGCTCACCTGCCAGTTTATTTAAATAGATCAAAAGGCTGACAGCATCAAGTTTTTCATCGTTTACCGCCACAGGTATTCCCTTTTCAAATTCAATCTCCACCTCCGCTCCTTCTTCCGGCGCTTCTTGGGGGGATTTTGTCAACAAGAACATGTCTTCCTCCGGCTGGTAGTTGGGGTCCTCCAGCATGCCCCCTTCATAGCTGATATGCCACAGATTGCGGTCCATGCTGTAAGGCTTTTCCTTGGTTACAGGAACAGGGATACCATACTTTTTTGCGTAAGCAATGGCATCGCTGCGCGAACTGATAGACCAGATCCTCCAGGGGGCAATAATTTTTAAGTCGGGATTTAAAGCTTTCACCGCCAATTCAAACCTGACCTGGTCATTTCCTTTACCTGTTGCCCCATGGGCTACAGCCTCAGCACCTTCCTCTTCTGCCACCTCTACCAGAGTCTTACCTATTAAGGGACGTGCCATAGCTGTTCCAAGCAGATATTTCCCCTCATAAATGGCTCCTGCTTGTAGCGTGGGGAAGACATAATCTTTCACAAATTCCTGCTTACGGTCAAGAACATATACTTTTTCTGCGCCTGTTGCTAGGGCTTTTTCTTCAAGTCCCTCCAGTTCTTCCTCTCCTTGACCAACATCAACGGACATGGCTATAACACTGTAACCCAACTCTTCTTTTAGCCACTTTAAAATAACAGAAGTATCAAGTCCCCCGGAATAGGCCAAGGCTACCTTTTTAGACAATGCAAACACCTCTCTTGTTATATTTTTAGGTTATTAAGCCATTAACAGAGCCAACAAGGCTTTTTGGGCATGAAGTCTATTTTCCGCCTGCGCCCAAACATAACTTTGAGGGCCTTCCAATACTTCTTCAGTGATCTCTTCTCCACGGTGTGCCGGCAAGCAGTGGAGTACCATAGCATTGGCATCAGCGAGAGCTAACAGGCTATTGTTTACTTGATAGTTTTTAAAATGCTTTACCCGTGTTTCCGCTTCGCTTTCCTGACCCATACTTGTCCACACATCAGTATAAACTACCTGGGCTCCTCTTACTGCTAATTTGGGATCGTCTTCCAGTATGACAGTGCTTCCTCCCTCTGAGGCAAATTCTTTGGCCCTATTATAAATCTCCTGGTCAACACGGTAACCTTCTGGCGATGCCAGCGAAATATCAACCCCCAGCTTGCTGCAACCCAGCATGAACGAATGGGCAACGTTGTTACCATCTCCCACATAGGCCACCTTAAGGCCTTCTAAAGTGCCTTTTACCTCCCAGATGGTAAGGAAATCTGCCAGGGCCTGGCAGGGGTGCAGAAGATCGGTCAAGCCATTAATAACTGGAATGCTGGCAAAATGAGCCAGTTCTTGAACTTCCTGGTGCGAAAAGGTCCTGATCATGATACCATCTAGATAGCGGGAAAGAACCCTTGCCGTGTCCCGAATGGGCTCGCCCCGACCCATTTGCAAATCCTGTGCGTTTAAGAAAAGGGCGTATCCACCAAGCTGCCACATGCCAACCTCAAAGGAAACTCTCGTCCTGGTAGAACTTTTTTGAAAAATCATCCCCAAAGTTTTCCCTTTCAAAA
>JAAZDU010000183.1 GCA_012512665.1 Bacillota bacterium
GTATTACAGTTTCCACGTGGCGGTAACAGATTTAAGCGAAAAAGTATTAAAAGAAATTCCATCACTTATTGCCGAAGGATACCCTTCCTTTAAAGTCTTCATGGCTTATAAGGGAGTTTTTCAGGTGGATGATGCCACCCTGCTGCAACTGCTGCGCCTGGCGGGGAAAGAAGGAGGGCTTGTGCTGGCCCATGCAGAAAATGGTGACGTGATAGATGTTTTGACCAGGGAATTGCTGGCCCAGGGCAAGGTGGAACCTATATACCATGCCCTAAGCCGTCCCCCCCTGGCAGAGGAAGAGGCCGTAAACAGGTTTATTAGCTTGGCTCGCCTGGCAGAGGCTCCAGCCTATGTGGTCCATTTAAGCACTGCCGGTGCTCTGGCTAAAGTAGCGCAGAGCAGAAATGAGGGCTTGCCTGTTTTTGCAGAAACCTGCCCCCAGTACCTTTTTTTAACCATAGATTGTTACCGGGAAGCAGACTTTAACGGGGCAAAATATGTGATGTCTCCACCTCTGCGGGAGAAGGGCAATGAGGAAGCCCTCTGGCAGGGCTTAGCTACAGGCCAGCTTCAGCTGGTAGCCTCAGATCACTGCTCTTTTAATCTAAAGGGTCAGAAGGAACTGGGAAGAGGTGATTTTTCTAAAATTCCTAACGGTGCACCCGGTGTGGAGACAAGGTTACAGCTTTTATTTGCAGGGGGTGTAAAGAAAGGTCTTCTCAAGCTAAACCGCTTTGTAGAACTGGTGAGCACTGCTCCTGCCAAGCTTTTTGGTTTATACCCCCGCAAAGGCACAATAGCCGCCGGCTCTGATGCCGACCTCGTTATTTTTAATCCTGAAACCCCCTTTACATTGAGCGCTTCTACGCAGCACCAGCGTGTAGATTACAACCCCTTTGAAGGTTTTAAAGGAAAAGGCGTTCCTGAAAAAGTATTCTGCCGCGGAAGCCTGGTGATGGATAAGGGGGTTTATGTAGGTAGGAAAGGTTATGGTAAATTCCAGCAGCGCAGGCCCTTTGAGCTCGACCGGATTTAAAATAAATGTTTATTCAGATAAAAGGAAAAATGTATGCTATAGGGAATTAACAGATAAGGGCATGGTAGAGGCAGCGAACTATATCCTGGTATAAAATTTGCAGCTTTTTGATAACAATTAGCTTTTTAGGAGGGCAGCATTTATGGGGAATGGTTTCTATGGAAAAGTGCTGGAGATTAACTTGGGCACCCGGGAGGAAAAAGAGACAAAGATCTCCGCAGAAAACTACAGGCAGTACCTGGGAGGGAGCGGCCTGGCTGCCAAGATATTTGCCGAGAGGGAATACTACCGTATTGTTCCTTTAAGCCCGGAAGCCCCACTGCTTATTTTTTCCGGTATTATGACGGGGTATAATGTGCCCACAGCTTGTAAGGCTATGTTTTGCGGCAGGTCCCCTGCTACGGGTATCTGGGCTGAGGCTGCGGTAGGGGGGCGCTGGCCGGCGGCTTTTAAAAGCAGTGGCTATGATGGGCTTATTATCACAGGTAAAGCAGAAAAACCTACCTACCTTTTCTTGGACGGGAAAGGCGTGGAGTTTAAAGATGCAGAAAAGCTTTGGGGTAAAGATGTTTACGAAACCCAGGATATTATCCAGCAAGAATTAGGAGACAAAGTGAGGGTGGCTGCCATTGGGCCTGCGGGGGAAAACCAGGTGTTAATTTCCTCCATTATAATTGACGGCCACGATGCCAGGGCTGCCGGCCGCTGTGGCCTGGGCGCCCTCATGGGATCTAAAAATTTGAAGGCTGTAGCTGCTGTTAGGACGAAAAACCTTCCGCCCCTGGCAGATGCTGCTGCCCTTGCAAAATCCAGGAAGGCAGTAATTCCTAAGATAAGGGAAAAAGCCAAAGGCCTGACAGATTTTGGTACTGCCGGTGGTGTTCCCGTGGTTGAAAAGCTGGGAGATCTGCCGATAAAAAACTGGTCTAAAGGATCCTGGCCTGAAGGAGCCGCTAAAATTTCCGGGCAGTATATGGCCGAGACAGTATTTGTTAAACATTACGCCTGTTTTAACTGTCCCATCCGCTGTGGCAAAGATGTGAAAGTTACCGTAGGCCCCTACCAGGGAACGGTGGCCCACGGTCCTGAATATGAGACACTGGCCGGTTTTGGCTCCATGTGTTTAAATGATAATGTGTACTATATTATTGCGGCCAATGACTTATGCAACCGCCTGGGGCTTGATACCATCTCCACCTCGTCGGTGATCTCTTTTGCCATGGAACTTTTTGAGAATAATCTTCTTGAAGATGAGCTTCTGCAGGGTCTAGATCTAAGCTGGGGTAATGGGGAGGCCATACTGGCCCTAATCCAGCAGATAGCCCGCAAGGAAAAGCTTGGCCGCTACTTGGGCCAGGGGGTAAAAAGAGCAGCGGCATATTTTGGGCCGCTGGCCAAAGAATTTGCGGTGGAGAGCAAAGGGTTGGAATTTGCTTACCATGATCCCAGGGCTTTTACCAGCATGGCCCTTGTTTATGCAACGGGGGCGCGCGGTGCCTGCCACCTGGAAGGGTTAAGCTATTTTAATGAAAACCTCAGCTACCCCGCTTCCCTTATTGGGCTGGAAGATGAATATGACCCTCACAGCAGCGAAGGCAAGCCCCTACTTGCCAAGACAATGCAAGATTTCATGGTAATATTTAATGCTCTCGGGATCTGCAAATTTCTCATCAGGGGCCATGTTGTCCCGGAAGAGATCGCAGATTGGCTTTCCAGTATAACCGGCTGGGATATAAA
>JAAZDU010000184.1 GCA_012512665.1 Bacillota bacterium
CTGCTATCGATGCCCGCCGTGTGCGCCAGGCAGGGGCAGATATGGTAGTTACAGGAACCGTCATTCAAAGTGCGGGCTACAAAGAAAGGCTGCGCTCTATTCTTAGCGCCTTAAAGGATTAGGGGATTAAGCTTGTTCCAGGTTTAAAAAAGATTTTTAACTAAGCTTCGTCTTTTAAACGAGGCTTTTTTTATGAGTAGAACAAAACCCCAAAGAGGGCGGCAAGACCTATGAGAGACAAAGGGTGTATGCGCGTGCGCAACAGAAGCAGGAAAAGAGCTATGCTCCATAAAATGCTGGTTAGATCTACCAGAGCTTTTTCTGCTACCAGGAATGTTCCCACGCCGATAAGGGCCAGCGCCGCTGGTTTTAAGCCCCGAAGGATTTTACTTGTTACCGGGGAATGATAAAAATGCTTGAAAAGGATAACAGTTGGCATTAATAGTAAAAGGGAAGGGGTGATAACTGCTAAAGTTGCCACCGCTGAACCAGGAATGCCTGCCAGGCGGTAGCCAACAAAGGTGGCCGAATTGACAGCTACAGGCCCAGGCGTCATCTCTGCAATAGCCAATATGTCTAAAAACTCCTGGGAAGTTAGCCACTGGTGAACAATTAATAATTCTTGCTCCAGCATGGGAAGCATGGCGTAGCCACCGCCGAAACCAAAAAAACCAATTTTAAAAAAAGAGAGAAATAAAGACAAGAGAACCGAAAACATTTATTTCGCCTCCGGTAAGAGAAAACCTGAAGCAATGCCTAGTAGAGCTATGATAACAGGGTGAGCGTCGAGGAATATTCCCAGCGCCAGCAGAAAGAGGAAAAAGAGAAAGGCGTATCTATCCTTAAAAACAGGCGTTCCTATTTTATAAAGAGCGGCAGCGATGAGTGCCGCTACCGCTGGGCGCACCCCCGTAAAGGCGGCTTGAAGAAAAGAAGTTTGCCCGTATTGGATAAAAAAAATGACTATTATGATGATAATAATAAAAGAAGGCAGTATGCTTCCCAGGACAGCAGCTATTATTCCTGGAAAGCCGCAGAGGGAATAACCCCCCGTGATGGCGAAATTAACCGCGACAGGCCCAGGGTAGGCCTGCGCTATGGAAAGGTTTTCTAAGAATGTTTCATCGTCCATCCAGCATTTTTTATCAATAAGTTCTTTTTTAATGAGGGGTATCATGACGTGTCCCCCACCTATAGTAAATGTTCCTATCTTTAAAAAAACGAGGAAGATGCGTATGGCAAAATAAAATGACTTTCTGTTTTGGTCTGCACACAACAAAAAAACGGTACCTCCTGAAACTTATATCAGCTTTACCCGTTTATAGGTTTATTACCATTTATTTAGCTTATTTAGCATTAAGTATATCTTACTGTTTTTATTTTATATGGTCAAGAATGCTTCAAAATAAGTTTTTAGAAGCAGGAGCTAGCAGGCAATTTGCAGAATAAACACATATCTCGCTAAGAAAGGTAAGAAAAGGGTGATATAAGAGTGAACCGGTTGGCAATTGTAACAGATTCCACCGCTTATATTCCAGAAGATGAGGTAAAGCAACACGGTATTGCCGTTGTTCCCCTTACAGTAAATTTTGAAGATGGTTATATTATTGATGGTATCATGGGCAGCGAACAGTTTTTTGCCAGAGTAGATAAGGCTACCAAAATTCCTTTTACCTCCCAGCCAGCAGTAGGACAGTTTGCGGAAGTTTATAAAAAACTCCTAGCTGAAGGCAAAGAGATTATTTCCATACATATATCTGGCAGGATTAGTGGGACAGTGGAAAGTGCTGCCGGGGCAGCCAAGATGCTCGAGGCTTCTAATAACATCTCTATTGTTGATTCAGGGCTAACTTCTGCCGGGTTGGCTTTTCTGGTGAGAGCTGCAGTTACCTGGGCAGAAGAGGGCCTTTCCAGGGAAGGGATTGTTTCCAGACTGGAAGCGGAGAAGAAAAAAATACGCATCCTCTTTGTTCCCGATACTCTCGAATACCTTAGGAAAGGCGGGCGTATTGGCGGCGCCCGGGCACTTTTGGGCACTCTGTTGCAAATCAAACCAGTACTTCATTTTCATAATGGGATAGTTGATGTTTTTGATAAAGTACGGACTAAGAAAAAAGCAGTGCAGCGCATTTTAAAGGAAATCCCCCGGGATAGCAAAAGGCTAAGATTGGTTGTTCTTCATGCTCTTGCACCGCAGGAGGCGGAAGAGATACGCGAGATGGTCTTAAAAGAAGTTCCTCATGCAGAAGTTACCATCGATGAACTTGGCCCGGTAATAAGCATTCATGCTGGGCCGCGGGTAGTTGGGCTTACTATATGGCCACTGGATTAACACCAATTGACAAACATGCAAGGAGGCGTTTTTTTGACAGAAGGAATAGATACTACCCCGGTCATAA
>JAAZDU010000185.1 GCA_012512665.1 Bacillota bacterium
ATTAAAGGCAGGCCTTACTTGCAGGGAGGGGTATGCCAAAGCCATGGCGACCACCGTGTGGCGATGGCTTTGGCAGTTGCCGGCCTGGTAGCAAAAAAAGGTGTTGAGATAGGCAACGCTGATTGTATTGATGTCTCTTTCCCGGGTTTTGCAGATCTATGGTAGTATATCCAGCTTTTTTTTGGTTAATATATTATTTAATTTTGGAAAAGGATTTTTCCATCTTTTCCAAGAATAGAATAAAATATAACAGCTAGATGTCGAAAAGGAGGCGCTGCTACTATGCATCGCCAGGCTTTTTTTACTTTGCTTTTGGCCCTTCTGCTAGTGGGAACAGGTTTTGTGCTGGGGCAGTATTACGCTATTAACAGGGGTATCCCAAAGCTTAATTCGCTGTCTTTCTTTTCTTCCAGCCAGCCGCTTGATCGGTTGGAAGTGCAGGAGCAGAACATGGCAGAGGAAGCACAGGGGTTTTCAAGCCTTTCTGCAAGTGTTTTGGAGAAAGATGAGCAGGAGGAAGAGCGGCTGCTTGTGCCAGATGAGCTGGTAGATTTACGTTTAAGCCGGTTAGTGGAGGGAGAAGAAGCCTTAGCGGAAGGTTTAAGCTTCATGGGGGACAGTGAAGCCATCAAAAATATTACCATTCCCTATTATGTAGGAGGTAATAGCCAGGTTACAGTATGGATTGTGGAAACTTATTCTTCTGGGGAGGCTGCCCAGTTGCTGGAGAAGATGGACTGTCGCTTGCGCGACAGCGATGTTTTTTATAATCACGAAACATTAATCTTTGATGATTTTTTAGTATATGGTATAGAGGGATTAAATATGAACAATTACTATTACCGCAAAAATAACCTTGTTTTTTGGATTTCCATTATTTCAGAGGAACCAGAGGAATTGTTGTCCAAGTTATTTCCATACTTTTAGCTAGCGAAAATGGGTTGTTGTTAAAGATGGCCTTGAGCCCGAAAATAACCGGATTGCCTTAAATAAAGCCGCCTCAGCTCCAAGGGAGGCGGTCTCCCTTTTAAAGAATTGAAATAAATCCATTTTTTCTGCCTTAATTGGTCGGCTCTGGCCCGTTGTTTGACAGGTTTATAAGCGCAGGTTACAATGAAACTGGTTTACCTCAAAGTGTAAACGAGGTGATGCATAATGGTGGAGGACGAAAACAATATTTTTTTACTTAAGCCTGAGGGGGTAAAGGATTTCCTGCCTGCTGAAGCAAAGGCCAGGAAGCAGGTAGAAGAAAAGATTTTACGGGTCTTAAGGAGCTGGGGCTACTTTGAAGTGGCGACCCCCACTCTGGAATACGGCTCTATTTTTGCTTCTGATTTAAAAGCGGGCCTGGAGGAAAGGATGTACAGGTTTTTTGATGGCCAGGGGGGGACCCTGGTTTTAAGGCCCGATTGGACGCTTCCTCTGGCAAGGCTGGTGGCGAATCACCTTTGGGAAGAGCCTAAGCCTCTCCGCCTGGCCTATGGTGGTAACATCTTTCGCTTTGCATCACCTCAAACAGGAAAGCGGCGGGAAGTATTCCAGGCGGGAGGGGAGCTTTTGGGAGCTTCTGGTACTGATGCTGACAGCGAAATAATTGCCCTGGCAGTGGAAGCGCTTTTTTCCCTGGATATTAAAAAAATAAGGATCTGCATTGGCCACACCGGTTTTTTGAGCAGCATGTTGGAAAACAGCGGCCTGCCACAGGCGGCAAGAAAAAAAATAATTTATTATCTGATTAAGAGGGATTTTGCTTCCCTGCATTCCTATATACAAGCTTTAATGCTTAAAGAGAAGGATAAGGCTTCATTTTTAACATTGCCTGAACTGCAGGGCGGGAAAGAAGTAATTGAGAAGGCAGTTGAGCTGCTGCCTCCCCGCGAGCAGGACAAGTTTTCCCGGGAAATGCTTGCCCTTTGGGACAACCTTTACCAGAGAGGTATTAGCAATTATATAAGCCTGGATTTTTCTTTTTTACGCGATTTAAATTACTATACAGGCATCATCTTTGAAATATACTCCCCTCATTCAGGCTATCCCCTGGGGGGAGGCGGCAGATACGACCGCCTTTTAAGTTTCTTCAGAGGCCCGCTTCCTGCCGTAGGCTTCGCTCTCAGCGTAGATCAAATATTATCAATTTGGCAGCAGAAAGGATTTATTCGTTCCCCTGTATTGGATTATTTTATTGGTTTCGAGAGAGCTTTTTTTCCTCAGGCCCTGGAGAAGGCCAGGAAATTAAGAGCTAAGGGGCACACGGTAGTCCTCGATGTTAATAATTTAACGATGCCTCGAGCTAGAAAGAAAGCCCTGGAGATGAAGGCCAATAACTTTATTTATTTCCATAAAGATGGTACCCCCTGCGAGGTAAAGCTCCAAGAAGAACTCCCCCGGAAGGAGACTTGAAAGAAATGCCGGACTTAATAATTGCTCTGCCTAAAGGTAGAATGTATAAATCTTCAGTATCTCTGCTGGAGAAAGCAGGGCTAAATTGTGCTTGTTTGCACCAGGGTGGACGGGAGCTATTTTTTTCTTCCGGTGAAGGTTTTCGTTTTCTGTTGGTTAAGCCTGTTGATCTGCCTACCTATGTGGAAAGGGGAGTGGCAGATCTGGGCATTATAGGTAAAGATGTGCTGCTGGAACAGAACAGGGAGCTCTTTGAAATTTTGGATCTGTGCTTTGGTTACTGCCGCTTGGTAGTGGCAGGGCCCGCAGAGAAAAAAGGACAAACCTGCTCTTACGTTGCTACCAAGTACCCTCATATTACAGAAAAATATTTTAGAAGCAAAGGAAAACAAGTGGAAGTAATAAAGCTGCATGGTTCTATTGAACTTGCCCCGCGTTTTCAGCTGGCTGATGCCATTGTTGACCTGGTAGAAACCGGGGCAACCCTCAAGGCTAATGGGCTGGTGGAATGGGAGCAGATTGCGGAAAGTTCAGCCCGCCTGGTGGCAAACAGGAGCAGCTTTCATTTTTTAAGAAAGCAGATCAATGAACTGGTTTGCAAGCTTAAGGAAGCATTAAAGGAGGAAAAATTAAGGTGAAATTTTATCAAAAAGAAGAATTCCTCCGGCTGCTGCAGCAAGAGAAGGAAAAGGACTACCAGCAGGAAGAAAAGCTTGTGCGCGATATTTTGCAGATGGTGAAAGTATCAGGAGATAAAGCTTTGAGGGAGCTAAGCAAAAAATACGACAAGGTAGAGCTTACGGATTTTCTGGTAGGAGAAGACGAGGTGCAGGCTGCTTACCAGAGGGTTGATGCAGATTTTCAGCTGGCCCTCAAAAAAGCAAGTGATTTTATTCGCCACTTTCACAGCCAGCAAAAGCCTAATTCCTGGATGACGACCCGTGTCGAGGGGGCTGTCATGGGTATTATACGCCGCCCCCTGCAGAAAGTCGGGGTATATGTTCCAGGAGGGAGGGCAGCTTATCCCTCCACAGTACTTATGACTGTTATTCCTGCCAGGCTGGCCGGAGTGGAAGAAATATATATCTGTACTCCACCGGACAGCAGCGGAGAAGTAAATCCTTTTACGCTGGTAGCAGCCCAGGAGGCCGGAGCGGACGCCGTCTACAAGCTAGGTGGGGCACAGGCCATAGCGGCGCTTGCTTTTGGGACTGAAAGCATTCCAGCAGTAGATAAAATTGTGGGGCCCGGCAATATTTATGTTAATCTGGCTAAGAGGATGGTTTTTGGCCAGGTGGGTATTGATCTCCCGGCCGGCCCCAGCGAAGTTTTTTTGGTGGCAGACAAAAAGGCGGATGCTCGCCTGGTGGCCTGGGACTTGTTGGCCCAGGCGGAGCACGATCCCCTGGCGCGCTCTGTCTGCCTGACTGATTCTTATCAGCTTGCTCAAGAAATCGACGCCAAAATAAATCTCTTCCTTGCCCAACAAGAAAGAAAAAATATTATTGAGGAATCCCTGGCAAAAAATGGTGGCATTGTTCTTCTTTCCTCCCTGGAAGAAGCCTGGCCTTTAATTAACACTGCGGCGCCGGAGCATGTGGGGCTGCATATCGAAGATCCCTGGCCGCACTTAGCAAAAATTACTAATGCCGGCGCTATTTTTTTAGGCGAATATACTCCCCAGACAGCTGGAGATTATGGCGCTGGCCCCAACCATGTTTTGCCTACAAACCGGGCGGCGCGCTTTGCTTCCCCCCTGGGGATAGAAGACTTTTTCAAAAGCTCATCCTTTCTTTACTATTCGCCGCGGGCTATCTTTCAAGAGGGAGAATATTTTGAGATTATTGCTGGCGTAGAGGGCTTGTATGCCCATGCCCGCGCTTTACAAATACGAAGGGAGAAAGCAAATGAAAAGAGAAGCAGTGATTGTGCGCGAGACTGCGGAAACCAAAGTTAAGCTGGAGCTAAAGCTGGATGGCAGCGGAGAGAGTTCTTTGCAAACAGGTGTCCCTTTTTTGGAGCATATGCTGAGCCTTTGGTCCCATCACGGTTCCTTTGACCTTAAGGTCGAAGCTGAAGGGGACCTGCAGGTGGAGCCACACCACCTGGTAGAAGACCTGGGTTTGTGCCTGGGAAAGGCTTTAAGAAAGGCACTGGGGAAAAAGGAAGGAATAAAAAGGTACGGCCACTGCATTTTGCCCATGGATGAGGCTCTTGTCATGGTGGCTGTGGATCTTTCAGGCAGGCCTTATCTCGGCTACAGCTTTCCTCTTTTGCCCGGTAAAATAGGCGATTTTGATGTAGAGCTGGTAGAAGAATTTTTGCGGGGGCTGGCCAATGAGGGCAGAATAACGCTGCATGTTAGAAAGCTGGCCGGGCATAACCGCCACCACCTGGTAGAAGCCTTGTTCAAAGGGTTGGGAAGAGCGCTAAAAGAGGCAGTGCGGCAAGATGATAATAATACCAAAATTCCCTCAACCAAGGGAGTTCTTTAATATTAATATTTACTTTAACAAAGATAGCTATTTTTCTAAAAACTCCTTTCAAATAGGGAGAGATGACCGGTGCTTATTATTCCTGCTATTGATTTAAGCCGTGGCAGGTG
>JAAZDU010000186.1 GCA_012512665.1 Bacillota bacterium
CCCGTAGGACGCTATCAACACATTAGTCTAATTCCACACATTTATATAATACGAGACAAAAATGATATTGAAAGACTCATAGGAGTTGATTAAATGGTTAGAAACAAGCAACCTACCCGCTTCTATTTCTACAGCCATATCAGCTATCATCTGCTGCACCAGCTGGTGACCGGCAATGGGCTTACCAAATTGGATCCTTTCCTTAGCATACTGTTTGGCTGCATCCAAGGCCCCTTGAGCTGCTCCCACACAGCCGGCAGCCACAGTGTAACGACCGTTATCCAGGGCACCCATAGCTACCCTAAAGCCTTTACCAATTTCACCCAGGATAGCAGATTTATGGACCCTGCAGTTATCTAAAATGATCTCTGCCGTATTGGATGCCCTGAGCCCCAGCTTGTCATGAATATCTTTAGTGGAGTAACCGGGCGTGTCTTTATCTACCAGGAAGGCTGTTACTCTCCTGGCGCCTGCATCTTTATCTGTTTTAGCAAAGATAATTGCCACATCTGCTTTACCAGCATTTGTTATCCACATCTTGTTGCCGTTTAATATATAATAGTCTCCATCCTGAACAGCAGTAGTTTTCATGGATGCAGCATCGCTTCCAGAATCAGGCTCCGTCAGGCCGTAACAGCCAAAAATTTTTCCTGCCGCCAGGCCCGGGACATATTTTTGTTTTTGCTCTTCATTACCAAAAGCAAGTATAGTTTTAGCAACCAGGGAGATCTGTACGGAGTAGCACCCGCGGAGAGAAGAACAGCCTCTTCCCAGCTCTTCCGCTACAATAGCATGAGTAATGTTATCAAAACCTCCGCCACCGTATTCCTCGGGGATAGCTGTGCCAAAAATACCGAGCTGGCTCATTTTTTTGACGACATCCCAGGGAAACTTTTCTTCCTTATCCCACTGGCCAGCAAAGGGAACAATCTCCTTGTCTGTAAAATCTTGAATCATTTTTCTGACTGATTGTTGCTCTTCAGTATAATCAAAATTCAACCTTCGCACCTCCATTTTGATTTAAAAACATATTTAATAACGGGCTTTCAATATAATCTAAAAATGTTTACACACTTTCGTTTTCGGAAATATTCTAACAGACTGCCTAGTTAAGATAATTATTTATGCTGCTACAGGCAGCCTGTGCCTTACTTCAATACCATTGGAGCCGGCGGGTCCTGGCTGTAATCATAAAATCCCTTACCGCTTTTACGCCCAAGATAACCCGCCAAAACCATTTTTTCTAAAAGGTAGCAGGGACGGTAGCGGGCATCACCCAGCTTCTCATAAAGGGTGCGTGTCTTAGCCAGGTGTACATCGATACCAATAAGGTCAATAAGTGCCAGGGGGCCCATAGGTTGGTTGGCGCCCATCTTCATAGCTTTGTCAATATCAGCCACGCTGCCAATCCCTTCCTGTAAGACCCATACTGCCTCATTCAACAGAGCAGCCAATACACGGCTGGCTATACCGGCAATACCCTCTTTTTCTGTAACTACGGGTTCTTTACCTAGAAACTCGGCAAATTCTCTGGTGTTAGCTACGACCTCAGGAGATGTCCTTAATCCCGGCATAATCTCAACTAATTTCATGACAACTGGCGGGTTAAAGAAGTGCATACCTATAACCCTTTCAGGAGTCTTGGTAGCCGAGGCAATCTCTGAAATAGAACAGGCAGTTGTGTTAGTGGCCAAGATAACATCATCCTTGGTCAGTTCTTCTAATTCGGCAAACACTTTTTGCTTTAGTTTGACATCCTCGATCACAGCCTCAATGACAAAATCACAGTCTGCAACAGCTTTCATGTCAGTGGTAGGCTTAATCCTGGACAATATGTCCTTAACCTCATCCTCGGTCATCTTCCCCTTGGCAACCCTTTTCTGTAATCCCTTTTCCACAACCGACATACTACTCTGCAATATCTCATCCTTGACATCTACCAAAACAGCCTCAATACCCTTTTGGGCCATAAGCTGAGCAATGCCTCTGCCCATGGTCCCTGCTCCCAAGACAAAACCTTTTTTGATGCGCATAATAATCCTCCTTAATAGCTAAAATAACTTTTTAGCTTAAACGCTCTACAATCATAGCTACCCCTTGACCGCCGCCAACGCAGAGGCTTACCAGTCCGACGTTCTTGTCATACCTTCTTAAAGCATACAACAAGGTTGTCAAAATCTTGGTTCCGGTAGCCCCGACAGGGTGCCCCAGGGCAATGGCACCACCATGAACGTTGACTTTATCCCGATCCCATTTGAGCTCTCTTTCGCAGGCAATATACTGGGCAGCAAAAGCTTCATTAAGCTCGATGAGGTCAATATCATCCAGCGTCATGCCCGCTTTTTTTAATGCTATTGGCACTGCTGCCACTGGACCAATACCCATATAATTCGGATCAACGCCGGCCACCGCGTAGGAGCGAATGACAGCCATAGGCTGGGCACCCAGGGATTTAGCCTTTTCTTCAGACATGATTACCATAGCTGAAGCAGCATCTGAAAGGGCGCAGCTGTTGCCAGCAGTTACCGTGCCATCTTTTTTGAAAACAGGGGGCAGTTTGCCCATTTTTTCCAGGGAGGCATCGGGGCGTGGTATCTCCTCTTGGTCTGCAATTTCTATTTTCTTGCCTACCTTGACCTCTAGAGGGAGTACTTCTTCTTTAAAATATCCTTTTTCCATGGCATTGACAGCTTTTTGGTGGCTCTGCAGGGCAAATTCGTCCTGTTCTTCCCGCGTAATACTGTATTTTTCAACCAGTTTCTCTGCGGTAGCGCCCATCAACATCCCTGCCAGGGGACACATAAAACCGTCTTTATGAAGGACATCATAGATGGTTTTGTCTCCCATGCGGTGTCCCCAGCGTGCATCGGTTAAAACATAGGGAGTATTGCTGCTAGATTCTGTTCCACCTACTACCACCACATTGGCATCGCCGCCCTTAATGGCTAATGCACCCAGGGCTGCAGCTCTTAAACTGGAAGCACAGCGAATATTAACGGTAAAGGCAGGTACTTCAACAGGCAGACCGCCACTTACTGCTGCCAGCCTGGCTACGTTGGGACCTATCCCTGCCTGCCAACCGCAGCCAAAAATTAATTCGTCTACTTCTTCACCGGGGATGCCTGCCCGCTTAACAGCTTCTTTTACTATAGCAGCGCCTAATTCTGGTGCACCTAAGCTTTTTAATATACCGCCAAACCGGCCTCCAATGGTACGCACAGCACTTACAATCACAACATTTTTGCTCATTTTTTGCTCCGGGAATTTCCCGGAAACA
>JAAZDU010000187.1 GCA_012512665.1 Bacillota bacterium
GCTCTCGCAGAGCTGTATAGAGGTTTTGCGCCAGCTCCCGAGGTTGGCTGCGGGAGCCAAGGGCCTTGATATAACAGCCGCGGAAAGAGGGGGCCGTCTCCTTTGAAAGCAAAAGCCCAAGCTTCATGCCCTCCTCTTTTTTCTGCAAGCACAACTGCTTGAGTTTTTCCTCTACCGCGCGCGGCTCACCTTCTACCAGGCAGAGGGCAGTTTTTGGTGCATAGTGGCGGTATTTCAAGCCCGGTGAAGGGGGGATACCAGTTTTATTTCTTTCCCAGGAGGCCGCCTCCTCTATCTCTTTACCCAGAGCACGGGCCAACTGCTCCCTGGTAACTGCCCCCGGCCGCAGGATCCTGGGTGCAGCAGTGGTCAGGTCTAATACCGTGGATTCCAGCCCCACAGGGCAGGGGCCGCCGTCAAGGACAGCACTGATCCTGCCCGCCAGATCCTGCAGGACATGGTGGGCAGTGGTAGGGCTGGGACGGCCGGAAAGGTTGGCGCTGGGGCCTACCAGGGGAAGGCGGCACTTTTGGAGAAGGTCTAAGGTTAGCGAGTGGTCCGGCATACGCACCGCTACCGTTTGCAGACCGGCCGTAGCCACCAGGGGCACGCGGCTGGAACGACGGCAAACAAGGGTGAGGGGGCCTGGCCAAAAATCCGCTGCCAGCCGCAGCGCATCGTCTGGAAGATCTGTTGTGAGCTCCTGCAGCTGATCGAGGTGGCAGATATGTATAATAAAAGGGTTATCCATCGGGCGGCCCTTGGCGCGGAACACTTTTTTTAACGCTTCCTCATCCAGGGCGCTAGCACCAAGCCCGTAAACAGTTTCCGTGGGGAAAGCTACTAGCTTACCCTGCCGCAGAAGCTCTGCTGCTGTGCAGACAGCCTCACGGTAATTGTGACCATTGGCTTTTATAACAAGTGTCCCTTTAACAGTATGCCACACAAAAAATCCTCCTGCCCCTATCTTTTCCTTTTTTCTTAGATGTAACTATTCTAATGTAATTTTAATGCAAAATCCAGCATACTTTTTTAAATCTATGCGATATGTCGTAATAAGATATATTTTTATCTTTTAACCGGGGGCACAAAAGTGGCCTGGCCCCTTATCTTTACAGGGGGCCAGGCCACTTTAGATGAAATTACTTCCCTAGTCAAGCACTCTGCCACCAGACGCAGAGTAAACAAGTAGAGCAGCTACTTAATTTATTTAATAAGTTTTTTCAGTCTTTACCAGTCAATCATATCCTCTTCACCTTGCAAACATTTTTTTACATAAAAACTAGGAGGAGGACAGCCAGGAATGCTTTTTCCTTCATAGGGCAGCTTTTTGGCGCAGTTACCAAAAAGTATGCGCTTCACATTTGTTTTTGTAGGTGCTGCCTCGCTGCCAAGCAGTATTTCCATTTCACCCAGTTCATCTATTTCCTTTTCAGTCATCCTGGCCAAAGCGGCAATAAGCACCTCGCGGCAGCCGGTACAGCTGCTTTCCCCTGTAATGGTAATGTTATTGTATTGAAGCTCTAGAGCCTCAAAAGTAGCGGGGCGGAACTTCCTGCGCAATTGCTCAAGAGGAACTCCTAAATGTTTAATTTTTTCGATTCTTGCCTCTCCAAGCCCACGTTCAAATGCATACTTAATATGGCGAATTTCTAGTGGCTCAAAGCCCATTAAATAGGCTGCAGTTGCATCAACAGCAACCGGATCAAATCCTGCTATAACCGCACCAAACTTAACCGGGCTACCGCCTACACCCGGGCTTTCTGGATTATAGCCTTCTTGAGCAGTTGTTGCATCAATCACCGTTAATCTTGGTTTATTAATTACACTATTTAAATCAACAATTGCATGGTCAAGCTCGAATTCTTTGGCCTCATTGCGTGATGAGCCAATTCTGTGCATTCTCTTCTTCATGCTATCAGGTATGATGCCTTTCATGTTTTTCATGCCAAGGCTTGCTGTTACCTGAAAATGCGTTTTCATAACTGGGACACTAATAATTGCATCGCAGTCTAAGGCTGTTTTGCAAACCCTTACTTTTTTCAGAACACTGCCATTTTCAACGGGAAGTTCAACAGTATCGTCTTTATCAAGATTCACAACTTTTGCCCCTGCATTTTCAAACAATTCCCTAACTCCAAGCTTATCAAATACCTCACCGGCATCGTATCCTACTACAGCGCTTTCTCCTACTAAAACATTTTTTACTCCTGCTTCGCGAACCAATTTTATTACGGCCTCAACTACTTTGGGATTGGTAGTTGCTCCAGTGGTTGAAGGCAGATTTACCCCCAGGTTAGGCTTTATTAAAACCGTATCCCCCAGGATGGGATCAAGCCCGCCCAGTAAAGAAATTACTTTGCTTACCATTTCATGTTCGTTTTCCCCTTTTTCCACAGCAACAAAAACATCTTTCTGCTCCATTTTCTTTACACCTCTTCCGATAATTTTATGAAGATACTACTTGGCCCATAATTCGCAGGTCGGAAACCCCGATGCGCTCTTCGAAATGTAACAATACCGGCCTGACCTTGATGATTTTATATCTTTTTTATATCCTTGCTAGCAGCCCTTCGTTTAAAGCATAAACAAGTTTAAGCCAGCCTTGTTAAAAGAAATACAAGCCAAGAATACTTAAGATGCCAAAGAGTGAAATTATAAACCTGCAAATTATGGGCCTGGCAGTAAAGCATAAGATAGGTGTTCTTGAAACAAGTTTTTCTACAGCTACTACAACTTTCTTTTTATTTTGCAGAAAAATTGGCTGCAGACACTTCTAATATTATTGCTACCAGAGCAGAGCCTGCCGTCTTTGCGGCATTAAAAGACTTATTCCCCCAAGCTGAGTACCATGCGCTGGCCCGCATGGTCGTCATTAAACGGGAGCGGGTATCAAAACCTAAAGGGCTAGTGGCGGTGCTTACCGCCGGGACTGCAGACCTGCCCGTGGCCGAGGAAGCAGCGCTGACTGCGGAGATTATGGGCAACCGGGTGGAAAGGATTTACGACGTGGGGGTAGCAGGCTTGCACCGCCTGCTTCATTATCATCAACAGCTGGAAAAAGCTCGCGTGCTGATTGTAGTGGCGGGTATGGAAGGAGCGCTGGCCAGTGTAGTGGGTGGGCTGGTTAGTAAGCCTATTATAGCCGTCCCCACCAGCATTGGTTACGGAGCCAATTTTTTGGGCCTGGCCCCACTTTTGACTATGCTCAACAGCTGCGCCCCAGGTGTATCGGTGGTGAATATTGACAACGGCTACGGTGCCGGCTGCTGCGCTTCCCTCATAAACCAGCTTGATTAAGGGGCAATATTTATTATGCTGTCTGCAAAGCATCATTACAGCGCTTTATGCTTGCTGAAAAGGAGAGAGCTATCTTGAAAATCATTTATTTTGACTGTTTTGCCGGAGCAGCCGGGGATATGCTCCTGGGTTCACTGCTGGAGCTTGGCGTGGATAGCGAGGAACTGGAAAAAGCTCTGAAAACTATGGAGATAGGAACTTTTCAGCTGCACACTAGCAGGGTGCAAAAAAACGGCCTGGCTGGGACTGCTTTGCGGGTAGAGCCTCTGCAAGAGCAGCAATTTCGCCACCTGCCCCAAATAGAAGAAATCATAAATGAAGGGGGGCTCTCTGCCAGAGTTAAAGAGCAGAGTATAGAAACCTTCAGGCGCCTGGCGCGGGCTGAGGCCAGGGTACACGGTGTCGCCCCGGAAAAGATTCACTTTCACGAAGTGGGCGCTCTGGATACCATTGTTGATATCTGCGGCTTTTTTTGGTCGCTGGAGCAGCTTTCTGTGGAAAAAGTGCTGGCCTCGCCCCTGCCCATAGGGAGAGGATGGGTTAACTGTTCTCACGGACCATTGCCCCTGCCTGCGCCTGCTACCATGCAGCTCCTGGCAGAAAGGAAAGTGCCCCTGGTTCCTTCTCCTGTGGAAAAAGAACTGGTAACTCCCACAGGGGCAGCCCTGCTTTGTAGTGCAGCCGAAAGTTTTGATGATTTCCCTTCATTTACAGTAGAAAAAATAGGTTGCGGGGCTGGTTCAGCTGATCTCCCCTTTCCCAACCTGCTGCGGGCACATTTGGGCAGCATTCAGGATCAGAAAGATAGTTTAGCCAGTAGCAGGATGGAAAAAAATTTGCTGCTGGAAGCAAATATAGACGATTTAAACCCGGAAACTTATGACTACATCATGGAGCTTCTCTTTGACAGGGGTGCCCGGGATGTCTTCCTAACTCCCATTCAGATGAAAAAAAACAGGCCTGCCGTCAAACTTTCAGCCCTGATAAAACATGAACAGCTTGAAGAGATTACAGCTATTATCTTTGCTGAAACTTCTACCATCGGCCTGAGGGCAATAGAGCTAGATAAAATTATGCTGCCCCGCAAAGTGATAGCGGTTCAAACCAGTTGGGGCCCCGTCAGGGTAAAAGTTGCCGGCAATAAGCCGCCCTATTTTAACCTGGCACCTGAATATGAAGACTGCCGGGTTATCGCCAAGAAAGAGGGCATTCCTTTAAAAGAAGTATATCGCCGGGTAGAATACGCCTGCCGTGAACAGCTTGAGTGATCTGCCAACCGCTGCTTCAGCAGGCTGGCAGATCGTTCAGGCTGCCGTTGGAGGGAAAAGACCTTTTCTATAACGGCTGGAGTTGCTTTTTATTTCGTCCCGATAGCCGGGTAGGTTTTTATATCTGGTGTAGGTTCCCTTGTCTTACGGCCGTTTTGAATCGCCAGGACCGCAACGAACAAGGCCAGGCCGATCAGGTCGGTGGTTAGCCCTACCATCAGCATGAGAAAAGCTGCAACCATTAAAAGAGAGCGCTCCAAAATTGTCGTCGGCTTAAGCACATAGCCGATAGTGGCCCCGGACAAAGCGATGACACCAATCATCGCCGTTATAGCAGCCCAGACAATAGCAGTCAAACTTCCCTGGGCGATGAGCGTGGGGTTGGTAGCAAATAAAAAGGGTATGATAAAAGCCCCTGCGGTCAGCTTTACGGCTGTAAAACCAATCTTCATGGGATTGTCTTTGGCGATACCTGCCGCCGCATAGGCTGCCAGCGCCACTGGTGGGGTAATGGCAGAGATAATGGCAAAGTAAAAAACAAAGAGGTGTGCTGCTAAAGGCAAGAGGCCCATCTCCATTAAAGCCGGTGCGGCCATGGTCCCTACCACAATATAAGCCGCTGTCGTGGGCAGGCCCATGCCCATGATGAGGGCAATGATGGCTGTGAAGAGGAGGGCAAGCCAGACCTGCCCACCGGAGATGCCGATAATAAATGAAGATAGTTTCAAACCCATCCCCGTGAGGTTAATGCTGCCGATGACCAGCCCCGCAGCAGCACAGGCCAGGGCCACGGTGATGGTATTCTGCGCTGCCGCCAGCACTGCTTCCTTGAAGCGCTCCCAGTTTAAGCGGGTGTTCTTTTTCAAAAAGGAAATTATTACAGCAGCAACAATGGCATAAAAGCCCGAGCGGATAGGGGTGTGCTGGAGCACACCTAAATAGTAAATCAGCACGGCGATAGGGATGAGGTAAAGCCAACCCTTTTTCAGGACCTCCCATGTTTTCGGCAGCTGATCCTTGGGCAGGCCTCTTAATCCCAGGCGGCAGGCTTCAAAATGGACACCGCAGAGGACACCCCCATAGTAAAGGACTGCCGGAATGATAGCTGCAATGACTACGCTGAAATAAGTGATACCAAGAAACTCGGCGATAATAAAAGCTGCCGCACCCATAATGGGTGGCATGAGCTGCCCCCCGGAGGAAGCGCTGGCCTCCACCGCCCCTGCGAAGTGAGCCTCATAGCCGTTGCGCTTCATGAGGGGTATGGTAAAAGTGCCGGTGCCCACTACATTGGCCACAGCGCTGCCGGAAAGAGTGCCCATCAGGCCGCTGCCAACAACTGCGGTCTTCGCCGGTCCCCCCACATAGCGGCCCATAGCGGCCATAGCCAGTTCTAAAAGGAAGTCCCCCATACCAATTTTTTCCAGCAAAGAGGTCAGGAAGACAAAGAGAAAAATATAGTTGGCGGAAACACCGAGAGGTATGCCAAAAATTCCCTCGGTTGTCAGGTACATCTGGGAAATGACACGGCTCAGCGAGTATCCTTTATGACCCAAAATACCCGGGATCCAGGGGCCGATGAAGTTGTAAATCAGCAAAACACCGGCGATAATCACCAGCACCCAGCCTGTAGCCCGGCGCGCAGCTTCTAGGATTAAAAGGACCATGATTATCCCCATCAGGATATCCATGGTGGTTGGCATTCCCAGGCGCAGCACAATGGCCTGGTAGTTAAAAATAATATAGGCGCCTGAGGCCAGGGCGAGAAGAATTAAAAAGATGTCCAAAAGGGTAGCTTTTCCTTTTTCTCCTCCTTTTCGCGCTGGAAAAATTAAAAACACCAGCATAAGAATTAAGACGAGGTGAATATCCCGCTGAATCCAGGCCGTTAACATGGATACCCCGGCGGTATAGAGCTGAAAAGCAGTCAACACCAGGGCTACCGCCAGAATTGCCAGCGAGGTGTAACGGCTTCTATTTCTCTCTAAATTCATATAACCATTCCTTTCTTAAAAGACAAGGCGTTAAAAAATTTTTTTCAGTTCAACCCTTCTTTCCCCAAAAGCAATTATCTATATTTTCTATACTGATAAGGAAATAAGTTTTTTACCCTGATATGAACCAGGGTCTGGGCAGGCACATAGTTGAGCAGGTAGATCTTTTTTCCGCGGTAGAGCAGGGTATGCACTGCAATTGTCCCCACCCGCAAAGGAAGAACAGCTAGCTGACGGTGCATATCCATAATAATTGTCCAGCCCTTTTCTCCGGTAAGAATCCCTTCTCCCATATAGCCCAACCCCGCGCCCCAGGACAGAAAGCGGGTCTCGACAAGTATCAGATTTTTATCTTTAACTGTGTAGCTATCATGCACCGGCAGCAAATCCACAGAATGCGTATAGTGCAGCGAAAACTGCTCATTTTGGCCAATGGGCGCGGCCCAGGCAATTTCTTTGCTCTCGGCCACCTCCACTACCAGGCATAAGATACGAAGCCTGGCAAAGAAGAGAAAGCTGGCCGTGGCCAGGATGATGGCCGCGGCCAAAAATATTATGGTTTTTTTGCCATGCAGGCGGGAAGATGCTCGCCTCATGCTACTTCATTTCGGGAGGTATTAATCTGTCCGGTACTTCCAGCCCAATTTCTTCAAAATAACGTATTACACCGGGATGCAGAGGAGCAATTGCATATTCGATCGTATTTTCCGGTGTTGACCAGCTGGCACCTACATAAACCTGCTCCAATTCATCCCTGTGCTCAAACAGTGATTTGGCAATTTCATAAGCTTGTTCTTCCGGCATATCCTTTCCGACTACCACGCTGTTCCAGACAGAAGGCGCCATTAGATCCTCATCCACGCCCTGGTAGGTACCTCCTTCTAGCTTCATGGTCAGGTAATAAGGATATTTTTCCTGAACCGCAGCCAATTGTTCATCGGTAAAATTAATAATTCTAATATCGTGGGTGGTAGCCAGGTCCATGATGGAAGCAGTTGGCGGCCCAACTGACCAGATGCCGGCGTCAATAACATCGTCTCGCAGTGCTTCTGTATTCTCAGTAAATGAGAGGCGGAAAACATCAAATTTGTCATAAGTAATCCCCAACGCTTCCAAAACTTGTTGAGACATGGTTTCTGTCCCACTGCCGGGAGCGCCTACAGATACTTTTTTGCCTACGAGATCTTCCACAGAATGAATCGAGCTATCTGCGTGAACCACGATGTGAAAAAAGTGGGGGTACATTTCCATTAAAGTTCGTAACTCGACCTCGTGATCAAAAGCTCCCTCACCATGCAGGGCATGGTAGACCACATCATCCATCACCAAAGCTAATTGAGACTCCTTGCTCTCGATAAGGCGCACGTTCTCCACCGAAGCCCCTGTTACTTCGGCGCTGGCCTCTAAAGCATCTACATATTTATTAATGGTACTGGCCATAGCTCCACCATAAGGATAATAAGTCCCGCCAGTGCCTCCGGTGGCAATTGATATACGCTGTTTGGCTGGCGCGCAACCCAGAATATATAGTACGACTAGGGCCAAAATTACTATAATTGGCAATATTCTTTGAACTATAGAATAATGCCTTGATAGTCTTTTAATCATTTTTTTCTAGCGTCCCCCTTATTCCCTTATTTTTACTTCTACCC
>JAAZDU010000188.1 GCA_012512665.1 Bacillota bacterium
CTGGAAGGCTTGTCCCAGGATAATCTATACTAATAATAATTGAGATGAGGGCGGCAGATAAAATTAACCCCGGCAAGGAATGAGAAAAGCCCCGGTGGTGTTTTAAAAAGGATAAACGCCCACCCAAGTGAGTAATGACGTCCAGATCAGGAGCTACTGCCCCTGTTATAGCCGCAGCATAGATGGGGTTATAGGGGCTAAAAAGGGTATTGGAAAAGCCGGCCAAGCCTATGCCAAAGACGGCGTGAGTGATAGGGTCCACAGCATTTCCTCCAGTTAACATAATATGCCTTATTATTATAGCATGCCGCCCGGGAGAAAAGGGCTGGCAATAAAAGGGGACTCCCTGTAAAAGATTAAGTACGCACTTTTGAATTTGTTACTCACCGTTTCACCGCCCGCGCCAAAAAAAATATCCAGGAACTCTTCCCCACGACGGACCTGCCCCTGAAAGAAGAAGAGAGGTTAAAATATGGCCAGTTTGGCTACGGCAAATATATTTATCCTCCCGCTATAATGGCAGAGGTAAAAGATTTTTTCCCCAGGACAGCGGAGTATTTTTTCCCCGGCTGCAGGGTAGAATATGTAGTATAAGCCAGGCCCTAACTCTTTGTATAAAAAGGTCAGAGCCTGGCAACATTTTTATTTTAAGAGGCGCATAGCGTTTAATATCACCAGCAGGGAGACACCGGTATCGGCAACGACAGCTAGCCATAAAGTCAGCCATCCGGGAAAAACTGCGGCAAGGGCTAAAAGTTTTAAGCCTAGGGCCAGGGCAATGTTTTGCTTAATGATAAAGCGAGCGCGCCGCCCCAACTTTAAAGCCGCCGGCAGCGTCGCTATATCCTCAGCCAGGAGGACCACCCCCGCAGTCTCCAGCGCGGTGTCGCTTCCATCCCCCACAGCAATTCCCAGATCGGCGGCAGCCAGGGCCGCTGCATCGTTGATACCGTCCCCTACCATAGCTACCTTGCCTCTTTTTTGCTGCAGCTCAAGAATTATTTTTTGTTTTTCTTCCGGGAGCAGTTCTGCCCGAATATCTGCTATATGAAGCTGGTTGCCAACTGCGGAAGCAGTTTTTTTATTGTCGCCCGTGAGCAGTGCCGTGTGTATCTGCATTTTATGCAGCTCCTGCAGGGCATCCCGGCTTTTTTCCTTTATCCGGTCACTAAAGACAAAATAACCTTTAACCATTTCACCTGAGCTTAAAAAAACAAGGGTGTTGCCCAGTTCTTCCTGCTCCTTGGTTTCTTCCTCTAAAAAAGTAAGATCAATTTTTAAATCTTCCTGCAAAAATCTTTTGCTCCCCAGGTAAATGCTTTTTCCCTCAATTATACCCTTTATTCCTTTACCAGGCAGTGCTTGAAAATGGCGGCACGTTTCTTTTTTGCTGTCTGTTATATTGTCCAGATCTTTGGCAGCTGCTTCTTTAATGGCCTGGGAGAGAGGGTGTTCTGAGAAGCTGCTCAACTTGGCAGCCAGCTGCAGAAGATCTTCTCTGCTAGCCCCGCCAAGGGTGCGTGCCTCCTTGAGCTGCGGTTTACCCAAAGTAAGAGTACCTGTTTTATCAAAAGCAACGGTGCTGATGGTACCCGTTTGCTCCAGGTGTAGCCCTCCTTTGAATAAAATACCCTGTTTTGCCCCCTTGCTGATGGCCGAAAAGACAGCAACAGGGGTTGAGATAACAAGGGCGCAGGGGCAGGAAATAAGCAGCAGGGTAAGGGAACGGTAAAGCCAGGGCGCAAAATCCTGCTTTAAGAAAAGAGGCGGCACGGTGGCAAAGAAAACTGCCAACACAATAACAGCGGGGGTATACCAAGCAGCAAATGAATCGATCAGGCGCTGAACAGGTGCTTTTTTGTGTTTTGCTTCTTCAACCAGGCGGATAATCCCCGACAAAAGCGTATCGTCTGCTTTTTTTTCTACTGCAACCTGAAGAAACCCGTTGGTGTTTAAAGTGCCGGCGAACACCTTCTGCCCTTCTGCTTTAAGAACCGGCATATACTCTCCGGTGATGGAGGATTGGTCTATGGCCGCCTTTCCCTCTATGATATGACCATCGACGGGGATTCTTTCCCCCGGCCTGATAACAACCGTCTGCCCCGGGAGCAGCTTTTCTACCGGAACTTTTCGCTCTTCTCCTCCTTCTAAAAGAGTTGCTTCCCGCGGTTTCATCTCCATGAGCTGTTGCAGGGAGAGGCGGCTTTTATCCATGGTATAAGCCTCCAGAGCATTGCCCAGAGTAAAGAGGAACACCACTGTGGCTCCCTCTATCCACTCGCCCAGGGCAGCCGCCCCCAGGACCGCTATCATCATAAGGGCGTTCATGTCGAAAGAAAAGCCTTTTTTTAAAACCTGCCAGGCTTTTTGGGCCGGGCCGATAATCCCCAAGGCCATTGATAGGCCGAGACAGAGGGCAGGCCAGGGAGAAGGCGCGTTTAAAAAGCTGGCGATTACTCCTCCCAGTAAAAGCAGCCCTGCCAAAGCTGTCATAATTTTTTGGAGGCTGTCTTTTTTCTGGAAAATGTTAACGTTAATTGAACTTTTTGCTTCACATTGGGAACAGCTACATGTTTTCATGCTTTACCACCATTCGCGAATCTGCATTTAGCTGCTGTGCTCATTCCTGGTGTGTTCAATATGTTCCATGCCTTCTTTAAGAAGCGTGTTGACATGCTGATCGTCCAGGGTGTATAGCACCATTTTGCCTTCCTTGCGATATTTAACCAGATGTGCTGTTTTTAGATGCCGCAGGTGATAAGAGGTGTTGGAGATGCTTGTCCCCAAGATAGCAGCCAGATCGCAGACACACAATTCCCGCAAGGAAAGGGCATATAAAAGGCGTGTGCGCGTTTCGTCCCCCAGCAACTTGAAGAGTTTGGCAAGGGGGGCAAGATTTTGGGGCAATTGATGCCGGACTTCGGCAATGACC
>JAAZDU010000189.1 GCA_012512665.1 Bacillota bacterium
ATATGGTGAAGGGCACCGTGTGGATGGAATATGGTACGAAATTATCCCACCAGCAGAAATGGAGCGCATTCAAGGAGTCATAAATAATTTTTTTCAGGAAGGGCAAAAACCTATTGACCAGCTTGCTATTAATATTCTAAAGTAAGAGGGATAGCACCCTTTGTTAACAATACTGTTATTGATTACCACACTGAACCCAGGGAGGGGTTTAGCATTAAAAAAGAGGGAGCTGCTGGTTCAGGAAGCTGCGGTACATGTTGCTGTTAGCAGCGCAAGGACCCGAGGGCAGGGCAATTTTTTTGCTTAAACGGTTGTAAAAAGATTTTGAGAGAATTGAAAAGGGTGCTGAGAATTTAGCATTGTGCCTGTAGAGGATGGGTTAATGAGGCTGCCCTCGTGCTCTCCGATGGAAGCCCCGTTAGCGTTGCTTCTGGTTTCTTTGCCGTTTTCTGGGGTGGCAGTAGTTACTTGCCCACGCTTTAATCTACTGCCAAAGGACGTGTAGAACTTGCTATCTTAAGGGCATCTTCCGGGCTTTTGTTAACTGTTATCTCAAATTCCTTGTTTTCTTTTATCCACCTAATATTTGTTATGCCATAGCGGCCTTCTGCCACCAGGTATTCCACCCCGTCTAGGCGTTGGACGGTAACACCTGTATCACGTGGATAAGCAGCACCTGTACTACTGACCTGCCCTAGTTCCCTCTGGGAAAAGAGCAGGTCATAATCTTCTCCCTTATAATCGATGATGATAGTCCAGAGGTCCCCGGTGGTCAGGTATTTTACTTCTTCCAGGTCTTCAGGCGGCAGATCCTGCGGGAGATATATTTCACCGCCATAAAGGTCTTTCAGTTCTTCCAGTGTGGTCGTTGTAAGGTTGGTAACGAAAAGCTGAGCCTCAGCCGCTTCTGTCTCATCCTGCATGGTGGAGGGAAGTTCTAGGCTTCTATCCATTTTCACATCTGCAGGTGAAGATTCTCCAGCTTCATATGAATACTGGATAAGGGTATCCCCGTTGTCTGTAACTATTTTCGTCAGCTGTTGAAAAGGGTAAGCAAAAAGAGATGTTTCACCCGGATGGATAGCACCCCAGATACCGATGCCGATAGCCAGTATGAGAACTGCAGAAGCAGAAAATTTTAACAGCTTTCTCTTATACCAGCGCTGCTGTCTTTCAATTAACTCTATGCTGGTTTCTATCCTTTGCCATAGCCTGTCAAAGTCAGGGAGGGGGTATCCTTCTATCTCCTGAGCAAGAGCTTTTTTTATATTTTGTTCAAAGTGTCTGTCGCTACTCATTTTCATACACCTCCTCATCCTTTGAAACACCTGAGGCTGGCCTGTTTTCTTCTATTTTAAGAAAATAGTGCTTGAGAAGGTCGCGAGCTCTTTTAAGCCTTGTTTTCACTGTTCCCAGGGGGATGTTAAGAGCTGCAGCAATCTCTTTTTGGGGCGTTTCCAGGTAATAGTAAAGAGTGACTAGGGCTTTAAGCTCCGCGGGCAGGGAATTAACGGCTTTTTTCATCTCCTGAGCAATCTCCTTTTGGTCCATTGATGCCGCAGGGTCAGCCCAGGATTTTTGCTCCTGGAATTCAAAAAAATCTCCCGGCATATTCACTACTTTTTGTTGATGGCGTGTAAAATCAATAGCCCTGTTAACAGTTGTTCTCACCAGCCAGGACTTTATACGGCTTTTATCTCTTATACCCGCGCCTTTGTAATAAAGGGTAACAAAAACATCCTGTACCACGTCTTCGGCTAATTGAGGGTCCTTTGTAATAGAGACGGCGGTACGGTAAACAAGGTTTTGATAATCAACATAAATTTTTTTTAGCCAACTTTTATTAACCAAAGCTTTCACTTCCCCAGCTTTTTAGTTTGGCGAAGTTAAGATAAATTCCTGCCAGCTTTTCGCCTTTTTTTTAAAAGGGGCCGTACAAATAAAGGGTAAGTGGGGAAATCAATGTCAAAGAAGGGAAAAGCTAGTGATGCTTTACCTTCTGTATGGTGTTGTGCAGGCGTTTGACCTGGAGGACAAAACTTTCCAGGCGGGCCTCTACCACCTGGGGAAAGACGTTGCCGTCGCTTTCAATAGCTATGAAGGGCAGGTGGGGGTTTTGTTTTAATGCAGACTGCACAAGAGAGCTGTTATTTGTTTGCCGCAGTTTTTCCTCTTCCAGCAAGTTGCCGGCCAGAGCTTCGGCCAGGCGGTTGGGCATACAGCCAAAAGGCCCGATAGCAATGGCACCAGAAACTTCGTCAATTAACTCTGTTAAAGCTCCAGCTATTGTTAAAATGGCCTCTCCTGTGAGGGCGGGGTTAATAAGCCTTTTTCCCGCCTCCATTAAGTGCCGCACATCTGTAAGCTGGTGCTGGCAAAGGCCCGATGCAGAGAGAGTGTTTTTGATTTCTTTTTCTACCCACTTCTTGACAGGCTGCTGCAGGTAGTTTTGCAGGCGCAGGGAAAGGGGGCTGGAGGAGGGCAGCAAGTTATTTTGCAGCAGATAATCGCAGTAGTATACCCATTCATTGATAGGAGCCACTTTAGTGATAATGCCCTCTTTGGCAAAATATTCCACCAGCTGTTGACGGGAAAAGCTGTCACTGCGCACGTATATTTCCCCTAAAAGGGCTACTTTAGGAACACTATCCAGGGTCCCTATTTTTTTCAAAGCTGCAAGTTGTTGTGCCACCCGAGACATAGTTTGGCGCAGCCTGGCCCAGCTTCCCTGGGCAAGGGCCTCTACGAGCAGGTCGCATCCTTCTGCATAAACTTGTAAAGCTTCTTCTTTATCCCGGCACAATACCAGAAGGGAGCTGTATATTTCAGAGATAACATCGGCCACTATTAAAGCCTGCCAGGCTCGGAGGGTAAAAGCTGTTCCCAGCCCGGCGTAGCTGTTGTTGGCTGATAGAGAGAGGGTGGTTACATTGCCTATACCCAGGCGGTGCAGGAGGTGGTTGATTAACACCTGGTACTGGCC
>JAAZDU010000016.1 GCA_012512665.1 Bacillota bacterium
CTCTAAATCCAGTTTGTCTACCGCTTTCACACCGCTGCGGTTATAACTTTTAGATATACCGCGCAACCGGATCATATTTATCCCACCTTAGCAAGCCATCTTTTTTTCATTATCTATTTTTTATCAGCAAAAAGCAAGGGAAGCAGCAGTAAAGGAAAAACAATATTTTTGTAGAATATAACAGAAAATAACAAAAGGGCTTTGAGCCAGGCTGAGGGAAGCTTATTTTGTACAGCTTATTTCTGCCAAGAAAAAAAATATTATATATTGCCCTCCTACTTGCCATCACACTGCTATTCTGCTGCAGGCAGGCAAATGATATCCAGGCCGGGAGTCAGATCGAGGTTTTTGTAGAGAGGCAAAAATTAGACCTTGACGTCAACCCGCTTATCCAAAACGGCCGCACCCTTATACCGGCGCGAGCTGTTATGGAAGCTCTGGGAGCAAGCGTATCCTGGGACAGGGAAAAAAGAACTGTCTCTATCGCCGGTCGAGGAAATAACATCTTGCTCACTGTCGGCAGCTTCCAGGCGCAGGTAAACGGGCAAAGTGTCATGTTGGACACAGCTGTGCAGCTGCTCGACGGCAGAACCATGGTCCCGCTGCGCTTTATCAGTGAAAACCTGGGCTACCTAGTAAACTGGCAGGACAGCCCTCCTGCTATTTATATATCTGAACCGGTGGGCATTTACAATGTCTATCTGGGGGACACAGACAGCAAAGTCATGGAAACTCTGGGCAAGCCCCAAAGGATAGACCCCGATAAACGCGGTTACAACTGGTGGATTTATAACAAAGACCTCAAAAACTACCTGCAGGTGGCTATCAAAGATAAGCGGGTAGCAGCCATCTACGCCAACGGCCAGGGCTGGCAGTGGCAGGGAATTAAAAGAGGTACGCCTTTAAAAGAACTAAACTCTTTATATCCGGCCCAACAAACATTCGACCTGCGGTATGATGATACTATCTTTACTATTAAGCTTACCCAGGATGACCTGGCAGAAAAAAGGCTGGTGCAGCTTCACAATGCTGTCGCCACTATTTTCCTGGACCTGCACCGCAACAACCAGGTATCTTCTCTACTTCTGGCGGATTATGAAAACTTATTGAAAAGAGGGGAATACAGCATGCAGTACAATCCTAGAACTATCGATCCTCCCGACATATCCCTTCCCAGCCTCACCGCTACACAGTTAGAACAGGTTGCCCGCTCAGCCGAAAAACAGATCCTTGATCTTACCAACAGCGCCCGCGCCCTGAATGGCCTGTCTCCTCTTGCCTGGCACGAACAGGCGGCAGCTGTAGCGCGGGAACACAGCGAGGAGATGGTTAACTACAACTATATTAGCCATATTTCAGCTGTAACAGGACTAGGCCCCTTTGACCGCCTGCGAAAAAAAGGCATCCTCTTTACCGGCGTGGGAGAAAATATTGCTGCCGGCTACGCGGATGCCTTAAGCGCCTTCGAGGGCTGGATGAACAGCCGGGGGCACCGCCAGACAATTCTGAATGAAATTTACACTCACCTGGGCGCAGGGGTATACCAAAACCACTATACACAAAATTTTCTCGTGCTCCCTTAGAGGCACCCGTGCCATACCCGGGCTTCATAGCAATTAACAAGCTCTTGGGCTTATCGATCAAAAAACAAGAGCTTTTCTGGCGGGGAACTAACGACTAGCCAGGCGGAGGGCTATTAACATGCAAATCAAGGACACTCCTCGCTTGCCACCCGGTCACCCACTGCCACCTGCGCAGCGCGCCAGGTGCCGGCGGGGGCTTCGATCACATAGCGGGCCTCTTTTACCACAGGGCTGAACCTGAAGGGCGGCATATCCTCGATCAGGTGGCAGATCCGGTCATGCCTGTCCACAAAAGCCACGTCGATAGGGAACCTCATACCCAGGGTATGCACCGCCTGGCAGGGCTTGAGGATAAGCCCCTGGCCCCGGGGAAGCTCTTTTCTCCCCAGGAGCCCCTGCAGGCGGCTGAGAAAGGAGGCAGCCAGGCGGGCCTCTTCCACAAGCACAGTATTTTTGGTCACATTAAGCACCTTCAGCTTTCCGGGCAAACTGCACCTCTCCCTTAAACTGCTTTCTCCTTCATATTTTGCCTTCTAAAAGATCAGAACCTTTTTGCTTCTGCAGTCCCTTGCTCCGCGAGTTTATATATTGAAAGGCAAAACCTCCCGACAAAAATTTATCCTTGTGAAACAGCTCTCTCTTGGTAAAAATTACTTTCCCAAATTGCAAAATGCCGGGGGGTGTGCATCTC
>JAAZDU010000190.1 GCA_012512665.1 Bacillota bacterium
ATAAGCGAACATGAGCTGCTACAAAAAAGAGTTGAACACTATTTGACCAATATTCGCAAGAGAAAACGCCGGCTCACTGGCAAGGATTTAATTAAGATGGGAATGAAGCCAGGAGTATCTTTAGGGAAAGTGCTATCACTTTTACAAAAAGATGTTTTAAATGGCAAAGTATCTTCTTACCAGGAGGAAAAGTTGCAGGCAGAAAAGTATATACGATATTTTGATTTATTATAGGGAAGGGGAAATTTTATTTTGTTCTTATCCAGTAACCTTTTTTGGCGTATCCCAGCTCTATTAATTGCCATAACTTTTCATGAATATGCCCACGGCAAAGCAGCACAGCTCCAGGGGGATCCCACCGCCCAGTATAGCGGCAGGTTAACTCTAAACCCTTTGGCTCATCTGGACCCTATTGGCCTTTTAATGCTATGGATTGTAGGTTTTGGCTGGGCTAAACCTGTTCCCATTAACCCCCGGAATTTTAATGACTACTATAAGGGTATTTTGAAAGTTGCCCTGGCAGGCCCTTTGACAAATTTGTTCATCGCTTTCTTAAGCATTATTTTATTGCGGGTTATTGGCCCCTTTTGGCCAGCATTCTTTTTCCCTCTTTTTTCTAACCTAATGGTTTATAATATTTTTTTAGCTGTATTTAATATCATTCCATTGCCTCCGCTGGACGGCTCCAAGGTGCTGGTAGCACTGCTACCTCCCTCTTCCAGGCATTATTACTACAATATTGAACCGTATGGCCCATTTATTCTTATTCTGCTGCTAGCATTTGGCCTGCTTCCTGCTATTCTTTTACCTATTTCTCAAGCTATTTATGCCGTTTTCTTGAGAATAATTGATTTTATTATTTTGATAGGAGGAGTAATCTCATGAGCGAACGATTGAATAAACCTATAATCTTTAGCGGTATGCGTCCTACCGGCAAGCTGCAATTGGGAAACCTTTTTGGTGCTCTTGATAAATGGATAGAGCTTCAGGATAGCTACCATTGTTTTTTTTGTGTAGTGGATTGGCATGCCCTGACAACGGCGTACGAGGAGCCTGGTGAAATCCGCTCCAACATCAAAGAAATGGTTTTAGATTGGTTAAGCTGTGGTATAGATCCAGAGAAAGCGGTTATTTTTCGTCAATCTGATGTCAAGCAACATGCTGAGCTTCATTTACTGCTATCCATGCTCACTCCGCTTTCCTGGCTAGAGCGCTGCCCGACATATAAAGAGCAGCTCCAGCAGATTCAGACCAGAAACCTGGCTACCTACGGTTTTTTGGGCTATCCCATGCTGATGGCGGCAGATATTCTTTTGTATAAAGCAGAGGCTGTCCCCGTTGGCGAAGATCAAATACCACATATTGAATTAACCAGGGAGGTAGCCCGTCGTTTTAACTTCTTATACAATGTTAAGCTTTTCCCGGAGCCTCAAACTATTTTAAACCGCTATAAGATTGTCCCTGGTTTAGACGGTCGGAAAATGAGCAAAAGTTATAATAATACTATTGACATCGCAACTCCTCCAGGTGAGTTAATGGATAAGGTAAGAATGATGGTTACTGATCCTGGACGGATTAGAAAAGATGATCCAGGAAACCCTGAAGTTTGTACCGTTTACTCTTTTCATAATATTTTCAGCAGTGAAATACTGGCGGAGCTTGAAGAGGAGTGCCGCCAGGGAAAACAGGGGTGCGTTGACTGTAAAAAAAGGTTGGCAAAATCAATGGCTGCCTTTCTTGAGCCAATTTATGAGAGAAGATTAAAATTGGAGAAGTACACCTCCCTTATTGAAGATATCCTGGCAGCCGGTAGAGAAAAAGCCGAAAGTGTTGCAGAAGTGACAATGGCTGAAGCCCGTGAAGCCATGGGGCTTTAACAAGGAGGCCTGTCTGTGGGATACACTATTAAGCTAAGTAATTTTGAAGGTTCTTTTGATTTGCTGTATCATTTGATAAGCAGAGAGAAACTAAATATTTGGGAAATATCACTGGCACAAATAACTAGGCAATACCTGGCATATTTGCAGGATATGGATGAGCTGGATATAGAAACAACAAGCGACTTTTTAGTAATGGCCGCGACCCTTTTGAGGTTAAAATCACGCATGCTACTGCCGCTCTACGAAGAAAAGGAAGAAACAGAAAACGATGAGATGCTGGCTATTAATACGAAAGAAGAGCTTTTTGAAAGAATTTTAGAGTATCGCTCTTTCAAGAATGCAGCGGAATGGCTAAGGGAAAGAGAGCACAAACAAAATAGAAAATTTTTAAGACCAAAAAAGGATAGCGAAGGAAAAAACGTAATAGTAATCAAGCAGGACACTTTATATCCGTCTGGTGAAGAACTTTTGGGAGAGGCCTGGCAAAAGATGCAAGAAAAAATAAGAAAGAAGCTGCTTAACAAGAAATTTAAAATTCCTGAGGCCTTTAATTTTAAAGAAAAAATAAGGTATATTCTTTCTTACCTTAGAAAAAAAGGACAAGCCTATTTTCATCTCTTATGTCCCAGAGGCAGTTCAAAAAAAGAGGTTATTGCTTCCTTCCTGGCTATTTTAGAACTTGCCAGTAAAAAAAGGGTTATACTACAGCAAAATACCCTTTTTGGTAGTATTCTTGTTACAAAGCGGGTAAAGGACGAAGGGTAAATTTATGGATGACAAGATAAACATCACGGCCATTATTGAAGGGGCACTGTTTTTAAGCAGTGAACCCTTGCCTGTTGTAAAAATAGCGAAACTTTGTAATTGTACAGTTGAAGAAATAAAAAAACAAGTAGCGCTTCTGCAAAAAAAATACGATAAAGAAGACAGTGCCTTGACTATCCTGGAAACACAAGACGGTTATCTTTTGGGTACAAAGCCCATGTTGGCAAATTATCTTGCCAAACTGTACGAAGAAAAGCTATCCCCTTTTTTGTCCCAGGCAGCGCTGGAAACCCTGGCTGTTATCGCTTACAAGCAACCCGTTACACGGCCTGAGATAGAGAAGATTCGCGGAGTAAATTCTGAAGCTGTTTTAGAAAATCTATTAAAACGAAAATTAATTAAAACTGCGGGCAGGAGAGATGTGCCGGGCCGCCCTCTTTTATATGCTACTACTGATAATTTCCTTCGTTATTTTGGTTTAAAGAGTCTGGACGGATTACCTCCATTAGAAGAAATAGAAAAAGACAACAAAAAAACATAACCCAGGAAGCAATGGGGAATTATAATACAAAACTTTCTGGAGAGATCTAATGCTTATGTTAGCGCTGATAACAATTTTTTTTTGCTTGTATTATTATTACCCCTGCGCATAAAATTGGTCCTGGTGCGAAAAGATAACATAGAAACTTTTTTCATTAAGATTAATGGCTTTACCCTGGATTTACGTAAAGCTATGAAAAATAAATCACCCGTTCGTTTTAAAAATAACTATAAAAATAACTACACAAAACGTAT
>JAAZDU010000191.1 GCA_012512665.1 Bacillota bacterium
GCGATATACCTTTTTTATCAAAGATAATGGACATGCTCTTTAAATATTCTTTAAAGGTTTGCCCCTGCTTTGCTCCTTCAGCTTCTTTGACCAGGAACCATATTAAAAGAGCGATAGGTATAGATAAGAGGGCATAGGAAAAAAACAGGGCATACCAAACAATAAGGGCTACGGCGGCGCCTATAATGGGGCTTAACACCTTCCCCATGCCGTTGGCTGCCTCCAGGATACCCATGCTTTCACTCCGCTCCCTGGTTTGGAAAAGGTCCCCTGCCAGGGCCATAGCAATGGGCGCTGTCCCGGCGGCGCCTATACCCTGCACAACCCTGCCAGCTAACACAATGGCGTATGGATTTTGCATTAAAGCTGAGGCCAGCCCGGCGATAGCTCCTCCGAGGCCGTAGAGGATGAGGGAGGGAACAATAATAATTTTTCTCCCAATTCTATCGGAAAGATAGCCTAAAAATGGGATGGCAATAGCAGCAGGGGCTGAAAAAAAAGTGATGAGCAAGCCCACCTGTAGCTGGCTAATACCCAGCTTATCCTTAAGTGTAGGAAATTCTGGTATAAGCATGGAGTTGCCAAGAACCATTAAAAAAGGTACCAGGCTTAAGATGATGACCATTAGCTTTTTATGCCGCATAATATCTTGTCCTTTCCCCTATCTAGTTTTTTAAGAGGCTATTTTTAGTATGCCAATTAATTATGACAAAAACCTCACCTTTACAGCTAAGCCCTCATAAAATAAAAGGCTAATATAAAACAAGGGGGCGTTTTTACTTGCATAAACTTGGGTTGTGGAAGAAAGAGGATTGGTGGGCGGTTTGGTTGGGAGCGGCCATTATCATGGCAGCTGTTTTGAAGCTTGTAATAAGTGTACCGGCACCGGGCAGCTGGCATTTAAACCCTTTAACTGCTTTTCAAGCTGTTCCGTTCTGGCGCTTTTTGCTGCTGGGTGCTGGTATCGGGGCTATTACTTTTTTTGCTGTAAACGTTATGGAAGGCGATGGGCGGCAGTATATTGTTGGTTTTCCTCTCCTATTTGCTCTGGCGTTACTGGCTTTTTTGCTGGGCAAACAGCAGGTTTTGAATAATTACCAGTTTGACAACGTTATCTGGTCTCTGGTTATCGGCCTTTTAATCAGCAATACGGTGGGAAGGCCCAGCTGGCTGGCAAAAACCACCCGGACCGAGCTCTTTATTAAAACAGGGCTGGTTCTTTTGGGCGCGGAAATTCTTTGTAACAGCATTATGCTTTTGGGAACCTATGGCTTGGGAGTGGCCTGGCTGGTAACCCCTGTGGTCTTTCTTTTTATGTACATCTTCGGCACGAAAGTGTTAAAAATAAAAAGTGAGCCCCTGGTGGCAACTATCAGCGCCGCTACCTCTGTTTGTGGCGTATCAGCAGCTGTTGCTGCCGGCTCGGCCACGCGTGCTAAAAAGGAAGAGATCGGGTACGCCATCTCTATCTCTTTGCTTTTTACCGTTATTATGATGATAGGGCTCCCTTATCTTATCAGGCTGGCAGGCCTGGGCGAGATTGTAGGGGGCGCTTTAATTGGTGGAACAGTAGATTCCACGGGGGCAGTAGTGGTGTCAGGGGCAATGTTGGGAGAGCAGGCCTTGGAAGTGGCTGCAGTGATCAAAATGATCCAGAATGTTCTCATCGGCTTGCTGGCGTTTTTCCTTTCTCTTTACTGGGTTACCTGTGTTGAAAGGGACAGGAATGTTTCCCACAGCAAACCACGCCTCATTGAAGTCTGGAACCGTTTTCCCAAGTTTATTCTTGGTTTTATGCTGGCCTCAGCATTATTTTCCTTTGTGTTAACGCCATACCTGGGCTCGGAAGCAGTTTCAGAAATTCTTGGTGTGACCAAGGGGTTTAGGGGCTGGTTTTTTTGCCTGGCTTTTGTCTCCATAGGGTTGGAAACCAATTTTCTCCGCTTGCTTGCACTGGGCAAAAGCGGTAAACCAGTATATTTATACATAACGGGCCAGCTCTTTAATATTGGGCTAACCCTTCTGGCGGCCTTGTTTTTCTTTGGCGGCTATTTTTTTCCACTCCCCTTTTAGCACTTTTTAGATTTATTAGATAATGATGTTTCCCTAAAGTATTCGCTGTAATTGTCAAGTTTGTTTCCCAGCAGGGGTTCCTGGCAAACAAGCCAGAAGAGAGAAATAATAAAAAGGTAAAAAAAAATTTCTTCACCACCTTACGATTGGAAGAGCTTGATAATGAAATGAATGAAAGCGGCAATACCCCCGGCCATAAGGGGGCCAACAGGAACCCCTTTAAAAAAAACAATGCCGATAATAGAGCCGATAACCAGCCCTATAATTATTTGCGGTTGTTTTTCTAAAAGGGTTAGCCCCATGCCATTGAGCACGGTGGCTATTAAACCGCCGGCGATAGCCACTGCTCCCGGCCAGGAAGTGAAAGTGGCAAACACTTCTTTTGCCCCCACCCTGTTCAGGGCAATGGGGGTTAGCACTGCCAGCATAAGAAAAATTAAACCCACCTCCACTCCTTTTTCCTCCAGCAGTGGAAAAAGGCTTTTTGTTCGTAAAACCTTTAAAGCCAGCAGCAAACCTGCGGCTAGCGCCAGGGAATTCGATCTGGCCGCCAGCCCCAGTAAAAAAACGATCACAGTAAACCATAACCCGTGCAATAAGTGCGCCCTCTCTAGTATCATCTAATATCATTATCATTACTATGAAAATATTTTTTCCATAGAAGCTAAAGGGGTAAAATCTTTTAGATGCGGATAATTTAGGTTTTTTTATGTATTAAAATAGATCAATTCAAGATACTAAATATAGCTTACAATTAAAAGCTAAACTGTTTGTTAAAGGAAAATTATCTCATGATAAAATTTTTGAAGGGTTTGCTAAAGATCTCAAAGCAGCCGAAAAAGCAGCCCAAAAATCAAGAAGTTGCGCCCAGCTACCCCAGCTACCCGGTGCCCCTGGGCCTGGTTGATAAAACCAAGGCGCTGGAGGAATTGGTTGGGCACAGCAGTGATATTATTTTTCGGCGCTTTAACCTGGGCTTTGGTGAGACTAAGGTTGTTGCCGTTTTTGCCGACGGGATGGTTGATACCAGCATACAGAATGAATCCCTTTTTAGACCCTTGATGTTTTACGAGCAAAATAAAGTAAAAAGCAAAGGCCATGCCCATGTTTATGAGGCTATTAAGGATAATTTTATCTCCGTGGGTGAGATCGCGGAGTATGGTGACCTCTGGCAAGCTTCCCAGAGCGTACTTTCGGGAGATACCGTGCTCCTTTTTGGCGGCATTGAGAAAGTACTGAGCGTCAATACGCGCAAGCTTCCCAGCAGAAGCGTGGTGGAACCCAAGCGCGACACTAATATCAGGGGCCCCCAGGAGGGTTTTTCAGAGCTGCTCAGGACTAACATAGCCCTTATCCGGCGCCGCCTCAAACACCCCGACCTGGTATTTGAGACCAGGCGCGGCGGCACCTATACCTATACAGAAGTAGCTATGGTCTACCTGCGTAGCCTGGCCAATCCCAAGGTGGTGGAGGAGGTGCGCAGGCGCCTGGAGCGCATCGTCCATACAGACGGCATCCTGGAAAGCGGTATGGTGGAAGAGCTGATTGAGGATAACCCTTATTCTTTTTTTCCCCAGATAGAGCACACGGAACGCCCCGATAAAGCGGTGGCCCAGCTGCTGGAGGGCAGGGTGATCATATTGGTGGACGGCACCCCCTTTGTTCTTATCGTTCCTACCCTCTTCTGGCAGTACATGCAGGCTTCAGACGATTATTATGAGCGCATTTTTGGCTCTTTTATTCGCATTTTAAGGCTTATAGCCTTAGCCATAGCCCTTTTTTTACCTTCTCTTTATATTGCCCTCACTACTTTCCACCAGGAGATGATCCCCTTTTCAATTTTAATTTCCATTAAGGTGGCGCGCGAGGGAGTGCCCTTTCCTGCCCTGGTAGAGGCTTTTGTTATGGAGGGTGTCTTTGAGATGCTGCGGGAGGCGGGCGCCCGCCTCCCGCCCCAGATAGGGCAGTCCGTCAGCATTGTGGGTGCTATCATTTTAGGGCAGGCAGCCATTCAGGCCAACCTGGTCTCCCCGGCCATGGTCATCGTCGTCTCCATCACGGCTATCGCCTCCTTTTTAGTCTCCGCTTTTAATTTAGCTATCTCCCTGCGCATATTGCGCTTTGGCATTATGCTTTTGGCAGGGAGCATGGGTTTTTTTGGCATAATGGTGGCGGCCTTGCTGCTCTGGACACATCTTGTTTCTCTCAGGTCTTTTGGTGTGCCCTTCATGGCACCCCTGGCCCCTTTAAATATACGCGAACTGAAAAATGTATTTTTGAGGCTGCCCAAGTGGGTGGCCGACCAGCGCCCTTCCAGCCTGCGCCCCTTAGATAGAATACGCCAGGATAAGGGGTTGAAACCACAGCCGGGAAGGGAACAAAATTAAATTACAAACAAAGGAAAAGGAGGTGGGCTAAAAAAATATGCTTGAGGGAAAAATAAACACATGGCAGGCTACGGCGCTGTTTACCTCCATTATTACCTCCACGGCCGTGTTCTTTCCGCCTTCTTTTATAGCGCAGCAGGCAGGCCGGGACGCCTGGCTTGCTTTTCTCCTGGGGTCCGCATACGGGTTGCTAGCACTGGCTTTAACTGTACCCCTCCATACCCGCTATCCTGGCCGTAACTTTTTTCAGATCGGGGAAGTTCTCCTGGGCCAGTTGCTGGGGAAACTGTTTGCCCTGGCCTATGTTTTTTTCTTGATTGTATTCACCTGCATCGTGGTCAGGGAATTTGCCGGTTTTTTAGCTACCACCTTTATGCCGCGCACGCCGGTGGAATTCTTCAGTGCAGTCATAGTTGCCATGGGCTTATATGCTGTTTACCACGGCGTAGAGGTCATAGCCAGGGTGAGCGAACTTACATTTTTTATTGTAGTATTTGCGTTCCTCTTTTTATTTGCGATGGGTATTAAAGAACTGGATCTTTCTGTGGTTCTGCCTATCCTTAACTCTGGTCTAGCTCCAGTTCTCAAGGGCAGCGCGATCTATTTTGTGTGGTCGGGTCAGATATTTTTTTTAAGCCTGCTTTTTCCCTCCCTCAACCGCCCCGCCCAGGCCTGGAAAGTCGGCGTCCTTTCATTGGCCGCTACTGCTTTTTTGCTGGCCATAGGGGCTATCTTTTTAGAGTCCTTCTTCGGCTACCAGTTTACTGCCAGGGCCTTTTTCCCCGCGTTGTCCTATGCGCGCGTGGTAGGAATTGCTGGTTTTTTGGAGAGAATAGAAGTCCTTGTTATCCCCATCTGGGTGACCGGTATTTATTTGAAGACTGCTTTTTTAATCTTTGTCTCCGCCAAGGCCCTGAAGGATCAGTTTGGGGTCACGGAAGAGC
>JAAZDU010000192.1 GCA_012512665.1 Bacillota bacterium
GTCCAATTCTTTCTTTAAATAATATGTGGCCTAAAAAAAAATATGCCTCTGCATGGTAAGAGAGACATATTAACGGGGATATATAGCCTTCATGCTTGGCTACAGCCCCCCTCTGCATGGTAAGAGAGACATATTAACAGGCAACATTGCTGCCGGGTTTTATACTGATATGCTATTATTTTATTTTACGGCGCGGAAAAAAACCGCCGCGAATTTTCTTGGCATCAGAAAGGGAGAGAAATGCGTCGGGGTCAATCTTGTTAACCAGCTGCATCAGCCTGCCCTGATCCTTTCTTTTTAGTAGAATAAACAGGACCTTGTGCGGGCCATCTTTGCCACAGCCTTCCAAGGTAGTTACACCAAAACCAGCTTCCCTCAACTCCTCTTCCATCTTCTCATAAGCTGTGAGCGAGACAATCTGGGCACTAACAAAACCCACGGCAATTTTTTCTTCAACATGCCCCCCACATAGTTACCTGCAGCAAAGCCAAAGGCATAGAAAAAAACACTTAAAGGATCATCCATGCTGCCGATAACTTTGGAAACAGCTAAAATAAATATTGCCGACTCAAAAAATCCGTAAATAGCAGCAGCCAGATAACGCCCCCGCATGAGCATTAAAACCCTCAAAGAGGCCATAACCATGTCAATTACACGAGCAAAAAAAATAAAAAGGTACCCCAGTATCAGGGGCATCTCTCCACCTCCCATTAACATTGCATACAGTGCCAAGGTCTTGCAAAGCCTTTCGCCAACAGTCTAACAAGAGAAAGGTTTTGTGTCAACGCACCATTAATGTTTGATTTTTTCCCTTTTTTCGCAAAGAAAAGGATTTGATTTGTTTATGTAGAATTTAATATAGATTATGCATTATTTTTTTGAACAAGGAGGTGCAGTATCATGGTTCAAGGCTTAATAGAAATTCGCTGGCATGCCCGTGGCGGACAAGGTGCCGTTACTGCAGCCAAAACCCTGGCTGAGATGGCTCTAACGAAAAATATGTTTTTTCAGGCCTTTCCTGAATATGGGCCTGAAAGAATGGGTGCTCCTATTCAATGTTTCAACCGGCTAAGCCCTAATCCCATTTCAACTTATTGCGGTATTTCTCAACCAGATATAGTGGTCGTGGTAGATCCTTCGCTGCTGGATATGGTTGATATAACTGCAGGAGTACCTGAAAAAGGCATAGTTATCATTAACTCCGGTGAAGACCCTAAAACCCTGAAAGATAAATATAACTTGAAAAATTTCCAGGTCTACACCATTGATGCCACCACTATTTCTATGGAAGAATTAGGAAGGCCCATGCCCAATATTCCTGTTTTAGGAGCGCTTCTAAGCATTATTAAGCTTTTGTCAAAAGAGGATGCTGTTACTTTTGTAGAACAATCTTTCAGCCAAAAGTTTTCTGAAAAAGTGGTAAAAAGCAACATTAGAGCCCTAGAAAGAGCCTTTGAGGAGGTGAAGGGAGTATGAAGTGGGAATGCAAAGACGCCTTAGAATGGGGCTGGAAAAAACATCCCCTGGGCGCTATCATCCCTGAAGGAGGAAATGCCCGTCACTTTAATACGGGCAGCTGGCGCTCCCTGCGCCCTGTACTCGATAAAGAAAAGTGCAGCCAGTGCTTGCTCTGTTTTATCTATTGCCCTGACTCCTCTATTATTACCAGAGACGAGAAGGTTGTAGATATTGATTACGAACATTGCAAGGGCTGCGGCATCTGCGCAGAAACTTGCCCGCGCAATGCCATAGAAATGATCCTGGAATCCCAAGCTCAAAAAGCTAAATAATAATACGCTGGAAGAAAGGAGGAAATGTAAATGACCAGAATAGCAGCAGTAGTGGGCACCGACGCTGTGGCAGAAGCCATGCGGCAAATAAACCCTGATGTTGTTGCTGCCTATCCCATAACCCCACAGACAGCTATCGTAGAAACATTCTCTCAAATGATAGCCGATGGAAAAGTCAACACCCATATGATTAATGTGGAAAGCGAACACAGCGCTATGAGCGCCTGTATAGGTGCTGCTGCCAGCGGGGGAAGAGTCATGACTGCTACCTCATCCCAGGGGCTGGCCCTCATGTGGGAACTTCTCCATATCGCTTCAGGGCTGCGTCTTCCCATCGTCATGCCTAACGTCAACAGGGCACTATCAGCCCCCATTAACATTCACTGCGACCACA
>JAAZDU010000193.1 GCA_012512665.1 Bacillota bacterium
CTTATAGCCATTAAAAACAGGATTCCCTCACCCGGAATTTTTGATAAAAGCTCATAAATATCAGCATCTTCAAGAGCTTGGACCTGGGTTAAATTCTTAAGAATAAACGGATAATTTTTTATGATAGTAAGTAAAGAACTCTTTCTTTTTTTGGGCAGACGTATATAATCACAGTAATAAGAAATTCCCTCAGGTTTTAACTCATAAAAAAAGCTCAAATAAAAAATGTTAATTAAATCAAAATCAATTAATCCTGCAAATTTTTTACCTAGCTCCTCAATTTTAAGCCATAACCTTTCTTTTTTATCCAAGTTTTTAATTCTGGGGAATAAAAAAGCTAACAGCTTTAAGTTAATCAGTTCTTTTAGGTTTTTAGATGGCTCGGGTTCCAAAAAAAAGAGTTCTAATTCCCGGTATAGTTTTTCCCTGCTTACTTTTTCCAGCAGTTTTAGGTTTATGGCTTTTTGCATGAGATGCCTGGTCTCATCGTCGTAAGAAAACCCTAGGCGTTGTGAAAATTTAATTGCCCTCAATATTCTTAAGGGGTCGTCATAAAAGCTCAGCTTGTATAGCACTTTTATTAATTTCTTATTTAAATCATTTAACCCCCCAAAAAAATCAAAAAATTTGCCGTAGCTATCTGGTATAATGCTAAAAGCAAGCGTATTGATTGTAAAATCACGCCGATAGAGGTCTTTTTTTAAATTATTAGTTGGCTGTACTTGCGGCATGGCAGCAGGAAAAGGGTAAAAATCCTGACGGGCAGAGGAAAAATCAAGGGTGATACCACTATTTAATACTATTTTGGCTGTACCAAACTGAGGAAAGACTTTTAACGTGCCCCCAAATAATTTATAAATCTCCCTGGCAAAAAAAATTGAATCGCCTTCAACCGTTAAATCAATATCAATCTTTTTCAGAGGGGGAACCCGGTTAAGAATAATATCTCTAACCAGGCCTCCAACCACATAGGTATTTAGGCCCAGCAGTGAAGAACGTTGGCCAATAAGCAAAAGTAGCCCTTGCAGCGATTTGTCAACTCTTTCAGTCAGCAAAGGCAAGATATTCTCCATGGCTGGCCTAACACCCCTTAGAAAATACTAGAAAAATTATAACATATTTTTGGGGTGCTTCACAAAGAAAAAACGCTTTAATCGAAGCCATGAAAGCTTTTGCATAAAATATTTTTCCGTGCAGATTTTCTCTGCATTATAAGGTCAATAAATGCCTCTAGCCTGGTCATCAGTCCAGCCTCTGCGGCATGTTCATCCAGGGAAAGGGACAAAATGGGGATATTGTAGTCCTTCATAACGCGAGGAAAACATGTCTGGGCGATAACCTCCGGAGTACAGGTAAAGGGCATGATGTGAATAATACCGTCAAAACCTTTCCGGGAAAACAAAACAGATTCCCCTACCGATTCGAGCCCGTGGCCGCCAACAAAGTGATTTAAATAAGGTTTTGCCGCCTGGCATTTCCTTCTGCGCAAGAAAAAGCGAAAAGGATCTTTAAGCAAATGATCCTTTATCCATTCTGATATAAAGATATTTCTTTCAATATAACCTCCCATTTCACCTATTTTTTTCTCAATATGTTTATTAGCTTCTGGTTCGTTCAGCATGTATATTTCTCCTACAAGTGCAATTTTAAAAGAATAATGACTGTTTTCTTTCTTCGCTTCCTGAAGCTTTTTTTTAGTCTCATCTACTGCTTCTTTAATTTCTTTAGGTGAATTGATTTTATCCATTTGCTGTAGGAAATGCTGGAAAATACGTGTACTGCTGCCCCTATTTTTTTCCAGAGGCCTTATTTTAAAAAGGAGCTTTTCAATTGTTTCTATAGATTTAAGTTTTAACCAGGCTAGCCGCAGAGCGTACAGAATTTCATTCCACGTTTTTCTGTTATTGAGAGGCTTCAGGTCTTGCAACAACTTTGCCCAGTTTCCCTGTGGAGGTTCAATGATAATCATGCGAAAAGTAGCACCTAGCTCTTTTAAAATTTCCCTTTCTACCTGGGCATAGTAACCAAAACGGCAAGGGCCAGTTCCTCCCCCCATTACAATAGTATCTGCTCCCATCTCCAAGGCTTCTACAAAGTTGCCAACATTAATTTTTAAAGGGAGGCAGGCGTATTCTGGAGAATACATATTACCGATTTCAATTGTTCTACGGGTTATAGGAGGTGGCACCACCGTTTCATTACCCAGATGTGTAAACAATGTTTTTAAGGGAATCCAGAGAGTCCCCATATGGGGAAAAGTTATCTTCATTTGCTTCTTTCCTCCACATTATCATATCTAAAAACGCTTCTAACCTGGTAATAAGGCCTGCCTCACCGGCATGTTCATCTAAAGTAATACATAGTAAAGGTACACCAGCATCCTTGTAAAAACGTTCTACCATACTAACCAGCAGGGAATCAGGGCCGCAGCCGAAAGATAAAATAAAAATTGCTCCATCTATATATTTATTAATAAGCATGGCAAGGCCAGTGCCGACCAGCTCGTTGCCCATTGACCAGAATATCCTTTTCTTTAAGAGAGATGCTCCTATGTTAATTTCTTCGCTGGATAAGGATTTTGATGTTAAAACGCGTACGCCGTATTTTCTTAGCTTTTTTTTAATTCCCATGCTAAAATATGGATCATTAATTATATAGGGGCGTCCCAGCAAACCGATAGAAAGCTGGTTTTCAAATTTTTTGGCAGACATAAATTTACGCAGATCATATTGTTTGCGAAGAAGAGATGCCTTACCTTCGGCTCTTTTATATATTTTCATCAGATCAGGTTCTTTAATTATAGGTATAACGTTATTTTGCACTGATACTATTTGGCCTTGTGAACCGCTGAGATAATTAATTTTATATTCAATAAGCGGCGGTGCTGCGGGAATTAAATTTCTTACAACATCCGGCAA
>JAAZDU010000194.1 GCA_012512665.1 Bacillota bacterium
AAAAGCAGAAACAGACGAAAATAATGTAAAAATAATTAACTCCCCAGAAAAAGGTGGTTATGGAATTGATGCCCAGTGGATGGATGATTTCCACCATGTAATTCACTCCGTTTTAACAGGGGAAAAGGAAGGTTATTACCAGGATTATGGCAGGCTGGAGGATTTAGAAAAAGTATTTAAAAACTTTCTCTATACCGGTGAATATTCCCATTTCTGGCAAAAGAAGCGGGGAACAGATGCCTCTGCTAATCCCGGCAGGCAGTTTGTAGTCTGCTTGCAAAATCATGACCAGGTGGGCAACAGGGGTAGAGGGGAAAGGCTAAGCCTCTTGGTTGATTTTCCCTTTTTAAAAGCAGCTGCGGGGCTGTTGTTTATGACCCCTTATATTCCTCTTCTCTTCATGGGAGAAGAGTATGCAGAGAAAAAACCTTTTTTATTTTTTACAGATTATATTGATCAAAAGCTTAAGAAAGCTGTTTCTGAAGGAAGAAAAGAAGAGTTTAAAGGTTTTAACTGGGATGTTTTCCCCGACCCTGAAGATGACGCAAGTTTTTTTAATTCACGCCTAACGCCTGAAGCTGAGTGGAAAGAAGAAAACAAAAAGATTTTAAACTTTTATAAGGATTTAATAGCTTTAAGGAAAAAACATCCCGCCCTGCATTTTTTAGATAAAGATAATACACAGGTGAAGGTCAATGGAAGGGTTGTAGAAGTTTCTAGAAGGCAAAAAGATAAGAAAATAGTTGGCATCTTTAACCTGGGCGATGGAGAAATATCTTTAAAAAGTTTCAGCGGAAAACAGATTTTAAACTCTGCATGGGAAAAATATGGTGGCTCCCTGCAGGGCAGCGCTGATTTCCTGGGCAGGGGGGAAATGGTGCTGTTGGAACAGCACGCAGAATGATAAAGCAGTGCTTGCATAAATATTCCGTTGCTGTTTTATATTGTTGTTGCCAGCATTTTACTTTTTAATGTATTAAAATATTCTTCAATTTGATCCAGGTTCATATTGTCAATTTTGTCAATCATGGCCGGCATAGCTGGGGGATACTGTTGATAAAGATAATGGTACATTTTACCTACCAGGTATTCTGTATCAGGAGCTTTGGCCCAAATACGCTGCAGGTAATCTGTGGCCATAAAAACTGCCTGAGAATAAGATTGCATAAGCTCTAAAGTCTTTTTTATTTCTTCCTGGGGAGGCAGGGTAGCTTTGTAGAGCTCATAGAGCCCCAGGCAGTTTTTTATAGCTTTATCTTTCCACTTAGTTACCTCTTCTATCTCCTGCAGATAATCATCAGGTAAAACCAAGCCCTTTTCTACTGTGAAAAGATCAAACCCATACTTAAGGTAGGCGATACGGTTATCCAGGAAAACTTTCAGTGTTTCCACCAAGCCGACGATATTTCTGAGGTCGATTTTTTCAGGAAATCTTTTTAAGACAAGGCTTGTTGGGTATTTGTTAAGTTTTTCTAGCAGAACCTGGCAGAGCTTGTAGCCATTTAAAAAGGGTAGTTTCTGCCTTCCTTCTGTAGGGCGCCAGCCCCAGTTGCATGCCCTTTTCATTATTCTTAAGTAGAATACGGCTTGCGTTTCCAGGTTTTCCTTTGGCAAATCATAACCGCTATCCTGCAAGTAAGTGCTGCTTACAGGGATATAGAGTGAGATATGGAAGTTTTTTATTAAGCGATCAAAAATACCGCAGTAATATTTACCATTTTCCCAAAAAATATGTGGGTGTTGATAAAGGCCTGTTTTTTGGATATCGTATTCCTTTATCCCCCTTACTCCTAAGGGAGGATAGTGTCCGTCTGCTCTTAAGATAAGCCTTATTTCCGGTGCCCACGATATCTGGTTAAAGTGCAGGGTAGGTAGCTTAGCAATATCTTCGTTTTTTAGGATTTTGGAAATGTAAACATCGGGAGTTATAAAGTGGATATTAATGCTGCCGCGGTATTCCCGAATGAGGTCCAGCCAGGCTTTTTCTATTATTTCCAGGGCAATATCTCCAAAGTCCATCAGTTCTAAATCCTGAATATAAATTAATAAACCTTCTTCAGGGCAATTTTCCAGCTCTTTTTTAATAACTTTTTTATAAAGTTCAACTCCTTCTGCGAAATCGATAGGGAATTTTTCAGCTTTCCCCTCCAGGTATTCGCTATCAAAAACGGGAAAGTCCCCCAACATATAGCCTTGTGATTTAACCTCTTCCCGCTTCATTTTAGTAATAGGTCTCCAGATCTCCTGGGAGATAGGAAAATTGCGGGGTAGAGCCAGCAGGTTTTGGTTTTTTGTTTTTATGAGAAAAG
>JAAZDU010000195.1 GCA_012512665.1 Bacillota bacterium
AGGTATCTTCAATGACCATAGTGCCCAGTTCTAAACTCAGTCTCTTTATTTTTTCAGCGTTTTTTTCAATGACTATTACATCTTGATTTTCTGCTGCCAAAAGTTCGGCTAAAGCAAAGCCTACGCTTCCGCCGCCAACAATAATAATCTGCATATAAAAAACCTCTTTTTTCACTTTATCAACTGCTATAAAAAAGAAAAAAATATGCGAAGAATTTTCCTTCACTTATTGTATTTGTTTTAGCTTTCTTTTTCAAGGCTCCTTTTCATTTGTTCGCAAGAGTAAATTTAAGAATAAAAGTTTACTCTAACATAAACTAACTTCTCGGCGCAAACGTTTAACTTCCTAATCTGTCAGCTCTCTTGCCTGGCCTGGCTTAAGTCCTTTTAATGAAAGAAATGATAACCTGGTACGTTTTAAAAAAATAACCGTGTAGCCAATTTTTTTAAACATCCTTCTGATCTGCCTCTTCTTTCCTTCATGAATTACAATTGTTATTGAGGAATAGCCTTTTAGGGCATAATATTTATTCTTTTTTATTTTAGCAGGAGAGGTGCGGCCATCCTCAAGTTGCACTCCCCTTTCAAGGCAGATTATGTGCTTGGGTAATAACTTGCCTTTTATATGGACAACGTACTCTTTTTCCGTTTCAAATTTAGGATGGGAAAGCCTGAAAGCAAGCTGGCCATCATTAGTCATTAATAGCAGGCCCTCAGTATTATAGTCCAGCCTTCCTACTGGGAATACCCTTTCCTTAATTTTGGGTAGCAATGACACCACTGTAGGCCTATTTTGTGGATCATGAAGGGTGGTAACATAGCCTATAGGTTTGTACAATAAAAAATACCTAAGTTTTTCCTGTTTTAATTTTCTCCCATTATAGTAAACAGAATTCTTTCCCGGATCAACTGCGTAGCCAGGGTCTATAATTTTTTTGTCATCAACAAAAATGTTTCCTTCTTTTATTATTTCTTTTGCTTTACGCCTTGACGATATACCAGCGCTAGCAAGGAAGCTGTCAAGCCTCATTATAATAAGCACCTGTCTCTTAATAAAAATTCTTATATTATATTATATATTATATCATTTGAACTAAAATAAACAGTTAGTTGAAAAATAAATTGCAGACATAAACGGATGCTAAAATGCCTGCCAGGTCAGCGATGAGACCTACTGCCAGGGCATACCTGGTTTTTTTTATCCCTACTGCACCAAAATAAACTGTTAATACAAATAAGGTCGTATCGGTACTGCCCATCATGGTGGAAGCCATTCTACCCAACATGGAATCTGGACCAGTGCTCTGCATAATCTCTGCTGTAATTGCCAGCGCACTGCTTCCAGATACTGGCCTCATAAGAGCTAGCGGCAGCAATTCATGCGGAACTGAAAATTTTATTAAAACAGGTTGTAATACTATTCCCAGATATTTCATGGCCCCTGAATCACGAAAAAGACCAATTGCTACCATCATTCCCACCAGGAAAGGCATTAATTTTACGGCTGTAGAAAAACCTTCTGCAGCGCCTTCCACAAAATCATCGAATACTTTTGAGCCTTTAAACCAGGCAAAAACTAGGGCAATTAAAAGAAAAGAAGGCACTGCCCAGGCTGACAGCGCCTCGACCAAAGATGTAAAATTCATTTTAAAGCGTTCCTTTCCATTTTTGGTAATGTCTAAATAGACGATCAAAGATGATAGCAACTCCGGTCGAACAAAATGCTGCAATAAATGTCGTGACCACTATCTCCGAAGGATTACTGGAACCAGTGGCTGATCTTAGAGCTATAACTGTTGTTGGGATGATAGTTAAGCCAGCTGTATTAATTGCTAAAAAAGTACACATTTCTGGAGTTGCGGTATCTTGATGAGGGTTAATTTTCTGAAGCTCCTCCATAGCCTTAATACCGAAAGGAGTAGCAGCATTACCCATTCCCAACAAATTAGCGCTCATATTCATCAGAACATAATTCATAGCCCGATGCCCTCTAGGAATTCCAGGAAATAAAAATCTGGCAATGGGTTTTAAAATAAAAATTATTATTTTTATAAAACCTGATTTCTCAATAATTTTCATCATACCCAACCAAAATGTCATAATACTCATGAGGTTTATGGTAACAGCAACTGCCTTTTCTGCTGAATTAAAAATGCTTTTTGTTACAACTTCTATATCCCCGGTGAAACCGGCAATAATTATGCCACCGAGCAACATAAGAAGCCACATTATGTTAACCAAAAGTTAACACCTCTTTTACCCTGCTGATTATATTTTTTAACCAGTAAAGTAACAAATTAATAAAGCCAACTCTTTTAACTTCTTCAGCAGCAAGAAGAGGTATTTCGCCGATTTTATTATTATGAAGAAGTATTTCTAACATTCCCACTTCTTCCCCTTTTTGTATAGGGCCCCGATATTGTTCCTTTACACAAAAATTGCATTTTACTTTATTTGCTTCTTCGGATTGCAGTGGATAATAAAAGTCTGAGCCAGCTATAAGGGGAAGTTTATTTAGGTCTTCCCCTTGAAGAGGCACCATAATAAGTTTTCGGTTTTTAGAGATAATTTTTTTTAAGGGAAATGATGAGAAGGCAAAATCCATTAAAGATATAGTATCTTCCCACATTTGAGGAGCATCAAGTACAACTGTTACAATATGTTGTATACCTTTGCGGGCAGAACCAACAAAACACCTGCCCGCCGGCGTGGTCCAACCAGTTTTTACACCGGTTGCTCCCGGGTAGAGATCTAAAAGTTTGTTCTGATTAATTAATTTTCTATTCCATGGGCGGCCATTCCAGCTAATTGATTTTTCTTTGGTAGTTGTTACTTTTAAAAAACCCGGGGTATTTAAGGCATAGGCAGCTATGAGGGCCATATCATAAGCTGTGGAGTAATGCTCTTCGTGGTCTAATCCGTGGGGGTTTTTAAAGGAAGTATTAAAAGCACCGATTTCCTTAGCCTTATTTGTCATTAATTGAGCGAATGATTCGGTATCGCCTGCCAGATGTTCTGCTAGGGCAACAGCCGCATCATTTCCGGAGGTCAGCATAAGGCCGTAAAGAAGTTCCTCAACTGTTTTTTTCTCACCTTCTTCCAGCCAAATAGAAGATCCTCCTGTTTCTGCAGCTTCCTTACTTACTATCACTACATCAGCCAAATTGCTCCGCTCCAGGGTCAAGATAGCTGTCATTATTTTAGTTGTACTGGCTATAGGCCTTTTCTTATGCATATTGTGTCCATACAAGACCCTACCAGAACACACATCAAGCACGGCTGCAGCATCAGCAGAAATACTAGGAATATTAGCCTCTGCTGCTCCGGAAAAATAACATATAAGAAATAATACAAGAATTATTGAAATCAAGGTATAGCGTTTAAAGTTTGTTCCTGGCACAGGCAGCCCCCCATAACTAACACTTATATATGCTTGTTTCTATCTTTTTATGAGAGGGCTTAAAACAAAAAAGCTGCTTTATTAGATAAAGCAGCGCCTCGTAGTTGGCAGATAATTAATGTGAGTTTTTACGTGTTAAATTCTGAAGCTGGTTGATAAATTGAGGTGCAAGATCAAACAATCTATCCCAAAGGGCATGTCGGTCAACAGGTAATAATCTTACTCCTCCCTGGCCGACAACCAAAAAAGCAATGGGGTGTAAAGAGACACCGGCGCCAGAGCCACCACCAAAAGGAAGTTCATTTTTTTCGCTTTTAACAGAGCTATCGTCTGAAAACTGGCTTCCTCCTGCAGCAAAGCCAAAAGAAACCCTGGAAACAGGTATAATAACATCCCCCCCTGGAGTTTCAACAGCTTCTCCCACAATTTTGGTAACATCAACTATTTCAATGAGGCTTTCCATAACTGTTTTCATCATATCTTGTATCGGATTGTTTTCGCTCAAGATTATCACCACCTGTTTTTGTTGTGAGGAAAAAATACCGGGTCAAGAGAACGAGAAGGTGACCAATTATAATATAAAAATCAGCTTCAAATTGTATATAGAAAATATTTTTATTATAGATGGGCACTACATTAAAAACAAAGTCAGTCTGATGTAACGTTTCAATCCTTTGTTTTATACTGCCATGTAATATGCTGCCTGCAAACCAGTACAGTCCACACAAAAAACCTGTTAAAGAGGCATCTAAATTTCCTATGGCCAGGTTAAGTTTAATCTTTTTAAAATAGAAATAGTGAAGAATCTGCGGCCATGAAATACGTTTTGTGTAGTTATTTTTATACC
>JAAZDU010000196.1 GCA_012512665.1 Bacillota bacterium
TTAGCAATATATTTCTTGTGTGATATTTTAATTCATAAACCAACTGCAGAGAGCTTTTGGCAAAAGGAGACATTAATTCAGGTAAAAGTAAGTTACTTTTTTGATAAGTTTCACATGATCACCTCAATGATAGTTTTCCTAGAATATTATTAAATAAAACACACAAAGTTTTTTTAAAAATTTGGCACTTTTTATCTTGGAATAAAGCAAAAAATGTTTTATAATAAATTTGATTCCGTTATACTAAATAAAGGATAACGACTTTGAACTAGTGAGGTGAGGTAGTGAAAAAAAACTTATTTCTGCAGGGAGATATAGGTGTAGGAAAATCTTCACTTATTAGAAAAAACCTGCTTTCCCATTTTCCTAAAGTTGGCGGCATTTATGTGCAGCGCATATATATTGGTAACAGCTATGTTGCTTTTAAGTTAAACCCGCTGGAAAACGCTGAAGATTATCAGCTTAACCTCTATGTAACCAGTATAGACAAAATGGATGATCTGTTTCTCTACAGCGACCAGCAGGGAAAATGGTACAAGAACCTGGAGGTGTTTAATACAAAAGCAATTACATATCTGAAAAAAAGCATGACAAAAAAGATAATACTCTTAGATGAATTGGGTGAGTTAGAGTTAAATTGCACTGCTTACCTGAAAGCGGTGCTGGATGTGCTGGAAGGAGATATTCCGGCCATCGGTGTAATAAAATCATCCAAAAATGCCAAAAAGGTAAGGGCAGCCCTGCCGGAAAAACATAAAGATAGCAATGAAACGCCTCTCAATTATATTAAGTCCCACCCGCAGGTTGAACTATTAAATGTTACCAAGCATAATTTAGAGATAATCAATAACAGGGTTAAGTCGTTTGTGGAGGAAGCTGTTCTATGAGCAAAGGAAAAGATTGGACAGACCAGCAAATAGAAAATTACTATTTGGGGATAAAGTATAGCGATTATCCCAGTGTCATATGGGAAAAAATTAAGCCTAAAATTGTTGGTTATACAAGTCTTATAGATGTGGGGTGCGGACCAGGAGCATTTGCCCTGAAAGCCGCCGAAGAGAGTTTTTATGTACAAGCTGTAGATATTAACCATAAAAACTTAGAAGCTTTAAATAAACAGATTGAATATTTATCCTTAGACAGAAAGCGCATAAAAACCATCTATGGCAACTGGCTAGAAGTAAAGGTAGAAAAAAGCGATGTTGTTATTTGTGCTTACAGTTTTGGTAGTGATATCGGCACTAGGCCTGGCCTTAAGAAAATTTTAGAGCTAACTAAAAAATATGCTTTTTGCATCTCCCCCTACAGCGCGACACAAACTGATTTTATGAGCAAAGAATTGTATCGCGAGGCAGGTATCGAACCACCTTCGTTTAATGGAAGTTATCAGGACCTCTTGCTGTTGCTGGCGGACCTAAATAAGTGGGTGAGCTATGAAATAATAGAATATGATTTTGGCTTTCCCCTGCGCAGCAAAAACGAAATAGACAGCTGCGCCGTATTTTTAAGTGAAAAGTTGGGAATACCTTCGCTAAAGCTTGTCAAAAAACATCTTCAAAGAATTTTAACCGCTAAAAATAGCTTTTACTGGGTACCAAATCCCCGGAAAAGCGTCATAATTACCTGTAAAAGGAGGGCAAGTTAATGTTTAAAAAATTTTTAGTAAGGTTTTCTACCTTTGATTTTGTTATTATTGCTCTTTTATCAGCCTGTGGTATTGCGACAAAACCATTTGTCAGGCTTCTGGCGCAGGTTTTTACCGGCACTTTCATCCCTATAGGAACAGTGGCGGGAATCTTTTATATGTTGTGGATAGTTTTAGCTTGCAGCATTGTTAAAAAAAGAGGAACAGCAATTTTAGTCGGTATCGTGCGGTCTGTTTTAGTAGTAGTGTTTGATATGCTTGGCAACAGGGGCCTGGCAAACCTTCTTGTATATGTAGTTCCAGGGATAACCCTGGAAATTGCCATGCTGTTATTTCCACATTATGTTTCCTCGTCTCTCAGCGGTTTTCTTGCGGGAGGGGTATGCAACGCCACCGGTTCATTGATTGTAGGCTGGCTTTTTTTACGCATGCCATTCATTCCACTGCTTGGTTCTTTAATAGTTTCCTTTTTCTTTGGCGGAATAGGGGGGTTTGTAGCCTTTAAGCTATTTGTGATCTTAAATAGCTTCAAGGAAGTTAAACAGCACAATCAACCAGAGGAGATGTAAAAAAGTATTGGTAGTAGAAAATACCAACACGGAAATTTTAAAAGTAGAGCATCTCTCTTACACTTATAAAGCAAACACCCAACCCACTTTAAAGGATATTTCCTTTAAAGTGGGTAAAGGTGAATCCCTGGGGATAATAGGTCTTAACGGCAGCGGCAAAACTACTTTGAGTTACTGCCTCTGCGGTATTATTCCCCATTATCTTAAAGGAGTTATGGAAGGTAATGTTTTCATTGACGGCAAGAATACCCGACAAACCCCCCTGTATGAAATGTCATCTAAAATAGGGATTGTATTGCAGGATCCAAATATTCAACTTCTCATGCCCACAGTAGAAGACGATATCGCTTTTGCTCTGGAAAATCACAACATACCCAGAGAGGAAATTAAAAAAACTGTCTATCAGGTGATGGAATTAGTAGGTATTACAGCCCTCAAACATGAAAACCCCAATAACCTTTCCGGGGGTGAAAAACAGCTCGTGGCTCTGGCAACAGTCCTTGCTTTAAATCCATCCATTATTGTTTTTGACGAATCACTGTCAATGCTGGATGATTTGGCCACAAACAGAATAATCTCCTTGATGGAAAGGTTAAAACAAAGCGGTACAACCCTTATCATTATTGATCATACCTGCAAAGCGCTCGGAATTTATGATAAAATATTTGTCTTGGAGAAAGGCGAAATAATTCGTCGGGGAACAAAAGAAAGTGTCCTGGAAGACAAGCTCTTTTTGGAAAAACATAAGATATTCTTATAGATAACCTAGATAATGTGGTGATAACCTTGCCTTTTGTTTCGCTGGAGGGGGTAAGTTACACTTATAGCGGGCGTAAAGAAGCAGCTGTTAATAATATTAACCTCAGTTTTAACAAGTCAGAAAAGATAACTGTCACAGGCGCAAACGGCAGTGGCAAATCTACACTGGCAAAGTTGATTCTGGGACTGCTCAAACCACAAAAGGGTAAAATTATCCTAGACAACCGCCCGGTAGACAGGTACTCCCTGGTAGAAATTGGAGAAAAGATTGGCTATGTGCTGCAAAACCCCAATCAGATGCTTTTTAATACCAGTGTATATAACGAAATTGCTTTTGGCCTCAAATGGAAAGCAAAAAGTAAAGAAGAGGTGCGAAGTCTTTGCAAAAAATATCTTGACCTTTTTCAGCTCTGGGAAATTCGTCATGAGATGCCATTTAACTTAAGTGAAGGGCAAAAGCAGCTAGTGGTAATTTCCGCTGTCTTAGCCCTGCAACCCAGTTTTCTGATCTTGGATGAACCTACCAAAAGCATTGATACGTTCAGAAGAAAAATATTAGCCGACATTTTACAGGAGATTTGGCGCCAGGGAACAGGGATCATGATTATAAGCCACGATTTTGAGCTTATAGCCGGCTTTAACGGCAGAAGAATACACATGGTTAAAGGTGAGATTGTAGAAGATGAAGGTGGATATAAGAACTAAGCTTTTAATTGTGGCCCTTTTTTCTATTTTAGCCCTGGCTTACCAGGACCCCAGGATGCTGGCCATCATTCTAGCGCTGAACTTGTTGACAGTAACATTGTTCAGAATACCTCTCAGCACTTTTTTTAAATTTAAGAAATTCCTAAGCATGTACATTATTCTCATAATTGTACAGAGTTTTTTTGTGCAAGGCGGAGATCCCCTTATTAAACTCGGTAATTTATATTTTTTAACAACAGAGGGCATTCTCTACGGCCTATCCATTATACTGCGCTTTTTTATACTTGTTGGGTCAGGCATTATCCTATGGCAATGCAACACAGCAGAATTACTGCTGGCGCTGGTTAAAATGCGCATACCATATGAAATTGTATTTATGACTCAGCTCGGCATGAGGTTTATACCTGTATTTATTAACGAGCTACAGAACATCTTTAATGTTATCCAGTTAAGGGGCGTGGATTTGCGCAAGGTGTATAAAAGAAAAGTAATTAATGTCTATCTTAGTATTTTTACCCCGCTCATCTACAGTGTCTGGCAAA